>CAZIQX010000008.1:23468-31702 GCA_964541325.1 uncultured Chitinophagales bacterium
GAACCAATGCCGGTTTATTTGATCAGGCTGTTAAATGGCATAAAGAAAAAAAAATTCACTTTTTTGGTGGAATTGCTCAGCTTAAAATGGAGCAATTATTGGATATCTGGCACCTTTGGCATGGAACTCCGTCCATGGTAAAAGACCCGTTTCTGAAGCGATTTCGATATTTTTCTGAACTCGAAGATTACGCCAAACATACCGAAGACAAAGAATTTTCTTCCAAAATTCAGGTAGTGGAAACCTATCGGTACGAAATCCCAATGTTGGTTAATAAAATCAGACAAAAAGCTGAAGATGACCCTCATAAAGCAGACTGTTTATTTACAACTGTGCATCGGGCAAAAGGATTAGAGTTTAAACAGGTTATGTTACATGATGATTTTACGGAACTAACCAAAGACGAGCAACTCCGCAAGGTTAGCGCCATAGAACCGGATGAAGTGAATATTCTTTACGTTGCTTTAACGCGTGCGAAGGAAAAATTGCAGTTAAATGATGAGTTAGAACTATTCCAAAAATTGGTTCCCAAACCGGTTTCATCATAATTGATGCCCTGTTCAGTAAACAGAAACTCAAAAATGTAAAATCTGCATTTTCGTTTAGTTTGAAATATAGAGCATTATTACACTTCTTATGAATCACTTCTGTAGGGAAGATACTTTAGAGAGTCTGAACTTCTAGCAATCCATATGGTTTAGATAAAGTCAAAAAATCAGTATAAATAATTAGTTAAGACTTAACATCTCAATATCGTTTTTGGGGGATTTTGGATGAAATTATTGAATGAAGCTAAATGAAGGCAACAACAATACATTAAACGAATTTCATTTGAGTAGGCTATTTATTTACACTACCTTCATCAACGAAGACACGTAACTAGTTAAAAAAACACTATGAAGCCAACATTACTCATACTCATGATTGTAAGTTTTTTTGTGGTTCAATGCGGACCCTCTGAAGCAGAAAAAGCTAAAGCCTTAGAAGTGAAAGAAGCAGCAATAGTTGACTCACTTGCTAACGTTTTTGAACAAGAAATTAAAGCCTTAGAGGCTGAAACTGATTCTCTGAAAAACCTTTTAAATGATTTGGATTGATATGAAATACATCATTGTATCATTTGGATTACTGTTTACAGTAACCACAGTTAACTCTTTTGCACAAGGAATTTCACTTTCAACTAAAACGGAAGTATTAAAAGAGTTGGATAAGGACTCAAAAAAAGCCGCTGACTCCTTAAAAAAGAGCAAAGAAAAAGGTTTGGAAAAAGCCAAAGAAATGAAAAACAAAGCGGAAAAGAAAAAGGACAAAACGGGAAAGCAAGTAACAGACGATATGCAGTCTTTGGAAGGCAAAGCAAAAGCCGAACAAGCCAAAGCCAAAGCAAAGTCTGACTCAACAAAAGATGCTATCCGTGGAACTACCGGTAAAATGGATAAGCAAAAAGAAAAACTTAAAGCTGCCTACGACAATGTTAAATCAGAACAAGAGAAAGCATCCCTTCAAAAGGTAATTGAAAAGCAAGAAGCTAAACACGCAGAAACGCTTTCATTCCTTGATGAGGCCAAAGCTAAAGTGGCAGAATCAGAAAAAAGTTTAAGCGAGAAAATCAAAAAGAAAAAAATCAGTAAAAAAGATGCTGATGTAGCCAAACAAAAAATCGAGGAAGCTAAAGCACGCATTGCGGCACTCGAAAAAAAGGTAAAAGAATAACACAAAAAAAGCCCTTCAAACTAACATGAAGGGCTTTTTTTTATTGGTCTTTATACAAATTCGAAATTTCCCAAAACTCTAAATCGGCTAATAAATTTTTCTTCTTCAATTCATCCAAAAAACTCACCGGAACCTTGTTGTCAATCAAATGAGTAATTTCATGCCCTTCAAATTGACCAATATAACCGGCATTTTTAAATGGCAGTAATTCTTTAACGCCATACCCTTTTTTTGCCAGATTTGAAATCTCCCAAAACTCGAAATAATCCAATAAACCTGCATTGGATAATTCGTCTAAATAAGAAGGACTTACACCATTTTTAATAAAACTAAGCAAGCCATGAACTTCAAACTCATCTACATAATCGGTTTCGAGCCAACGTTCTAATTCTGTTGCAGAAATGCCACTTTTTTGAAGGTTAATCAACTCCCAAAATTCAAATTCCTCTAACCAACCGTTTTCATCCCATTGTTTTAAGAGGTCAACCGTAATGCCATTCGAATAAAACGAATTGATTTCATGAGCTTCAAAATCCTGAGATAATCCAGCTGATTTTACCGCAGCCATATAATCGAGGTTAGACTGCGTGATGGGCGATAAGGTTGTAGCATTCGAACCTGAACCTAAGTTTTCCAATGCTTTTAGTCCTTCAAGTGCTTGGAGACCCTCAAGAGAAGCCAAACTACTCAAGTCAATATTTTCAACACTTTTTAATGCTTCAGCAACCGCATTTTTAGTCGCCTCATCTAAATTGGCATCTTCAATTTCTTCTAATGCACGTTGAATTTCACGTTCAAATTCCACTTGAATTCCCTGTTCGTTCAAGTTTTTTGCAGCTAAGGCCATTTCTTTAGCAACTTTTGATTGAACTTCAGCACTTATGTTTTGATTGAGTTGAGCTTTTTCCAAAGCAGCCTGTACTTTAGCGTTTATTTCTTGTGCTAGTTGATTTTCATCCAAGGTCGGTGGTGGTGGTGGTGGTAAAGGCGCCTCTTTAGTAGAAGCCGATCCATTCCACCCTTCTACTACACCTGCTTTAAATTCATCTATTAATCCAGAAAAAAAACTATCGGTGGAAATAAAAACAGGTATCATCACAAAAGCGCCAACAATCAAGGCATACTTCAAAAAAGTTCGAAATGCACTTTTGGGTTCGTCATCAAAATCCGGTGATTGAGGTTGAAGTGGATTGCTCTGTGGTCTTCCACTCATATCCTTAAATTGATTCTTTTCGTAAAGATTGTTTTTCATAAGCTTACACTACTAGTTTTGCTCGTTTGAAAGATATATTTTTTTAAATTCTTTTTCTTTGAACGAAGCTATTTCATTCATTTTTATTGCGGTAATCAATTCGGATAAATCCGTTTGAGCTTTTTGAAAACCGACCAAATCATCTATGGAAATCAGATCAAGACGTATCGTTTCAAGTTGTGCTAACTCATTAACCATTTCCGGTTGAACGTGATTTTTCACTAGAGTTTTCCAATTCTCAAATCTAAATGATTGGGTGTACACTGTTTCATCAAATCTCTTCAATTTTTGAGAAGAATCTAGTTGGGCTAGTTGCAGAATTTCGTCTTTTGAAAAACGACTAAACAATCCATGATTTTTCAACTCAACGATGGATTCCAACTTAATTCCCTGATTTTCAAGTTGCACTAGTTCATTCCAAGCGATTGTTTTTACCCAGGAAATCGTTTCAGTGGTATTTGTTGCTACATACACATGCTGAAGTTCTTGTAAAAGAGACACAGAAAAGTCTTGTTTTCCCCAAGTAAGTACGGCAAATTCAACCGTTTCAACATCAATTCCAGAGTCGAAAAGTTGTTGAATATGCGTTTGTTGATCAGACCACTCAGGATAAATAGATAGAACAGCCTGACGATAAAGCTCTACATTTTCTGAGGTATTTTCAATGACTTTAAGACCTCCAATTACCCCTTTTTTCATCAATGGGATTTTTATTAGAACATAACCTGCTACAGTTAATATCACTAAAATCAATACTAGCTTAATAACCGACTTTTTTTCAACTCCTTTAATCTGAATTGCTTGTGGCTCATCATGCTGAACATCTTCTCCTTGCTTGAATGCCATTAATTCGTTATTAAAACGACGATTGGTTTGCATAATTACCTAGGTTGAGTTAGAAGTTCGTTCAAAACTCGCCCTACGTGATGATTTCAAAAAGGTTTTTAGATCAATGAAATTCGCTCTTGCAACTATTCTTCGTCTGTTTCACTACGCGGACCTAAATTGATGACTTCAACCTGATCAATTTTTCCGTTATCTAAAGTAAAACGAACAATCGTGCGTTCGTAATGAAAGCCCTGACGTCCGGCAGCACCGGGATTCATAAAAATTGTTTTGGTATGATTGGGATCACGAGCAATTTTTAGGATGTGAGAATGCCCACAAATAAATAAATCAGGAGGATTAGTCTCCATTTCTACACGACACGGAATGGAATACCGACCCGGATTTCCACCAATATGTGTCATCCAAACATCAACTCCTTCACGTTTCATACGCAAATGACATGGATATTCCTGACGAATATCTTGTCCGTCAATATTGCCATAAACACCTAAAACAGGAGCAATTTGATTTAGTTCTTCAGCAATTTCAATTGTTCCAAAATCACCGGCATGCCAAATTTCATCACAATCTTTAAAAAACTCCTTAACCTGCGGGTCGAGGTAATTATGGGTATCCGCTATCAATCCGACTCGTAACATATTGAGGTTGATTTCTTATTTTAGCCGTGTTTTATAAAAATAAGCATAACCTTTCGATTTTTCAGGCATGGTTCAGCCATTTATTAGCATCATTATAGTTAATTGGAATGCGGTTCATCATTTGAAACGTTTTTTGCCATCCGTTGTGGCCACGAACTATCCGAATTTTGAAATTATTTTAGCGGATAATGCATCCACAGATGAATCGGTTCTGTTTACAAAAACAACTTTCCCTGATATTCGTGTTCATATTCTCGACCAAAATTATGGGTACTGTGGCGGGAATAATCGCGCGGCCGCTGTTGCAAAGGGAGAAATACTTTTATTTTTGAATAATGATGTTGCCGTTGATTCACAATGGCTTACAGAATTAGCGCCTGCATTTAATTCCCCTGAAATAGGTATCGTTCAACCCAAACTTCGTAGTTTTTTAAATCCGGATTGGTTTGAATATGCAGGAGCGGCAGGTGGTTTTATTGATGCTTTGGGATATCCGTTTTGCCGTGGAAGAATTTTTGACAACTTAGAACAAGATCAATTGCAGTACGAAATACCTGGCCCCATCTTTTGGGCAAGTGGTGCGGCTTTCGCTATCAGAAAATCACTATTCGAAGAATTGGGAGGATTTGATGAAGACTTTGAATTCCACATGGAAGAAATTGATTTAAGTTGGAGAGCACTTCGAAATGGACATTTAGTTTGGTATATGCCCAAATCAGTGGTGTTTCATTTAGGCGGCGGTTCGTTGAATGCGCTATCCCCTCGCAAAACCTTTTACAATTTTCGAAATAATTGGTGGATGTTAATGAAAAACTTAAGCGCCGATGAGTTTCAGCGCGTTTTTCTGAAGCGTTTGCTCTTGGATGGTGTCGCAGTATTTAAAGAACTAATGAGTTTGCGGTTAGGCCATGCATTTGCGATTATTCGTGGAGTGTATTTGGCTTTTACCAATCCTAAAAAGCAAACGGGAACTTCTTCAGGGGCTTCATTTTTGTATAAAAAATCCATCATTTGGGAATATTTCATTAAAGGCAAGCGAACCTATCACGAAATAAATGCATGATGGATGTTGAGTTTTATGAGTAATTCTAAAACACTAGTATCCGGAAACGAATTTAATTGAGGGTGGATTGGTACCTAACGAATTGACTGAGCCCCTCAACTCCTCTCGTGTAGTCATGAAAGGAACTAATTCAACAGAAAAACGATGTACAGCATTAAAAGGTGAAATCGGTTCTTGTGTAAGTTGTTCTATTTATGAAAATCGTCCAAGTCCTTGCAGAGAATTTAACATTCATGGCGAAAACGGAATAAGTAATGAAGATTGCAATCGCGCAAGAGCATTTTACGGGCTCCCGCCGATTTATCCAACGAATCCGCAATCAGACCAACCTGAGAATCCTATTGCTGCTTAATAAGTTCTGTATTCAATATCTAGGCTAATTTATTTCAATTACTTTTTACCGCAATCCTGATTCTCTTTTGAGAAGTTTTTTTACCGCTTTTTTGAAAACAGTCTCAGATCCAATCAACGTAAATTGTTCTTTAGCACGGGTAATTGCTGTATAGATCAGTTGTTTGGTGATTAGACCATGTTCATCTTCTTGTGGTAATACCAACAATACATCACGATACTCAGAACCTTGTGATTTGTGCACCGTCATAGCAAAAGCAGGTTGAATCAGGGAAGCGAGTACACTTGGATTCATCATTCTATACGAATTAGCACTGCTTTCAAAGGCAATCCGCAGATTATCTCCTGATTGAACATATAAACCAATGTCAGAATTAAATACACTCAAACTGTAATCATTTCGGGTTATCATCACAGGAAATCCATTACGATTTTTTCCATATTGCTTGGTGAACTCAAATTGTAACATTTGATTTAGCGCTTCACTGCCAATTGGACCGACTCTGTGTCCCGTTAAAATCATTCGCTGCTTAAATACTTTAAATCCGTCATCCGGAGAATTAATCGCATGCAATTCCTGAAGTTGATTGTGCATCCATTTTTTTACTTGCAACTGTATCTCAGAAACCGTTGATGCCGGAATCCACATTGAGCTGTTTTGTTGTATAAAACTCCAGGCATCTTCTGCGTTTTGCTCATTAACAAGTTTTGCCAGGTTTCCAATTTTACTTTTATCAGAAAAACGACGTGATTCAGTTAAATGCACACGCGGTAAGTTATGCTGCAAAGTGGTTGAAGCTGAAAAATCGAACCCTAACTGATGATTCTTCAGGTGAGCAACATTCTGCTGATCGGGTAAAGTTGCACTCGTTTCGCTACTCAATACACATAAATCCGACAAAATAGCCCCTGCCTCTACGGAAGGAAGTTGATCCGGATCACCGACTAAAATCAGTCTGGTTTCCGGTTTTAAAGCACGAATTAAAGCGAAAAATAAATTGATATCAAGCATTGACGCTTCATCAATAATAACCACATCATAAGGCAAAGGTGATGTTTCATGATATCGCGTTTGAAGCGCATTCGAAGTGATTCCTAACAAACGATGAATCGTTAAGCCTTCTTCAGGAAATTCCTTTTTAATGGAGTCAGACACCGGTAAATCATTCATTGAATTTCGAACCGATTCCAACATTCTCGAAGCTGCTTTTCCTGTTGGAGCAGCCAAAACAATACGTTCTTTTTTGTAATTAAAATGATGAATCATGCTCGCCAACATGCGAACTATCGTGAATGTTTTCCCTGTGCCGGGTCCACCGGTCAACAACACCCGATTTTGCGAACTTGCAGCTAAAATGGCCCTTGTCTGAGGAGAATTTTTGTCGTTTTCGGGCAATAGCATTGCCACAAAATCTGTGTCGATTTCAATCGTAGATTTGTTCTGTGATTGTTCAAGCCATTTTTTGATAAACCATTCTTGATACCAGAGCCGGTGTAATTGATATCTACCGTCTGCTCTTTTTATAATGGGTTTAAAACTTCCTTCCTCTCCTATCAAATTGGATTTTGACCAATTCACATCCACTTTTGGGCTATCCATAGTGGGAAATAAGGTGTGACCCATTTCTAATGCATGAAAAGCCAGTAACACAACGGCTTGATCTTCAACCTGTTCTCCTGCTCGTTTAGCGATAAACTCAGTCGTCTCTGAGATATCATGTGATGCTTTCAATGGTTCCCAATAAATCATGCAAACTCTCCTTTTACTAAACAGGATTCCAAATCCATCAGCTTTTCTAAGGACATTTTGTGAAAATAAACGCCTTTTGTGGGTGCATCTAAACCTCTTACAAACCAATAAATCATTCCACCAAAGTGCTTTTCATAATCATAATTTTGAATCACAATTTGTAAGTAATGATGTAACACTAATGAATAAATAGCCATTTGAACATCATAATTAGATTCAATCATTGATTTTTGTAGATTTTCATTGGAATAGTTGGATTCATTTTTACCAAGCTGATTTGATTTATAATCCAATAAATAAAATTTGTTTTCATGAACAAAAAGTAAATCAATAAAGCCTTTAATAAACCCTTTTTCGAATGATTTTGAACTAACGGTTTCATTTCTAATTAAACTGATCAATTTTTCAAGATTAAAATCAGCTGAGCTTAATAAAAATTCCATTTCTCGCTTTTGCAAATTGGGTGAAAGCTCAGAAATTGAGAGGGTTAAATCAGCTGTAAGAGTGATTTTTTCAGTATAAATTCGTTGAATCCAACGTGATATAAGTTGTTTAGCTAAATCAAATAATGCATTGTAGCCCAATTTATTAATCTCTGATTCTACCAACCGTTCTATA
>CAZIQX010000008.1:31712-33180 GCA_964541325.1 uncultured Chitinophagales bacterium
TAAGTTCATCTGTTTGAATGTGTTCCATCACATTGTGAATTACATTTCCAATTTCAGCTCCGGCTTTAATCGAATGAATACTTAATCCTTCTTTTCCAGAGTTGTATGATTCAGAAATTTGTTCATCTTTTGGAGAAATAGCGTGACCTAATTCACTAACCATAGATGAATAACTTGATGTATTAAAATCAGCTTTTAAAAGCCTAGTTCTTTCTAAAGGTTTTTCTAGATGAGAAATTCCAACGTTTAACATTTTATGGTGTGTATTTACAGCTTCAGGAACCTCTGTAATCCACTCATAATAGGATGGAAAATCAGAATGAAGACTTAAGCATGCTTTTTTTATACTTTCGTAACCTAAAAATGGTTGATTCATTTCATTTCTTAACACTGATTCAACGTATGATTTTGCCCATATTTCTACCATACTTCGCTGATTACCACTCAACTTATACTCCGGGATAATCAGCACATTTTGCCATTCGGCACGCGTGAGAGCTACATAAAACTGACGCGCTTCCTCTTCATGCGTGGCGTACATATTCTCCGTTTCGGCATCAATCTCAGGATTTCCGGCGTTTTTTGATGAATAAGATAAACTGACAAAGGTTTTTTGTAACTGCTCAACCGACTCATTTGCAAATAATCGCAGCACTTCCGGCTGAGAGTCTGCTTGTCTCTTAACCGATATAGAACAAACTTGATTCTGTTTTTGGGCAGATGGAACGAATCGCGATTTCCATGCAAAGGGTTGAATTACAATAGGATATTGCAATCCTTTTGAACTATGAATAGTAACAATTTTAACTTTATCGTCATCGCTTTCTAAACGTAACAATTCATCCTCAGAACTTCCCGAGTCGTTAAGTTGTGCTTCCGCAATTTTTTCCTGCACTAGTTGCAACGTTTTGTAGGGATTTCTCCGAGATTCACGCTCATACCTACCTATCAAATCCAAAAGATGATTCCAATTTGCTATACTCCGGTCGCCGTCTCCAAATTGCAACAAGTTTTTTAAGACTTCAAAGGAATTGGCTAAAAAACTAAATGCGGCTGATACACCTCGATGAAACCATAATTTTCTTGCTGTTAAAAACTTTTCCTGAATAGCTAATAAACCCTCCTCCTCTTGTTCCAATTTAGAAAGTTCAGTCAGCGTAAACGTAAAAAAAGGCGTTAATAAAGCTGTTTTAACGGCAGAAGATTGCTGTGCTGCCAAAATCGCTTGCATCACAATTGCGATAAAATGCGCTTCATCGGTTGCAAAAACTGTTTTTTTAGAATAGATAACAGCAGGAATAGCCGCTTTTCTAAAAGCCCGATAGACACGATCTGCTTGTTTATTTGTCTTTACTAAAACAGCTACATCTTTGGATTGAATAGGTCTTGCCGTTTCACCTTTAGATTGAAATTGCACATCACCACATAAATAGTATTTCACAAGCTTGATGGTAGTTCCTATAACATC
>CAZIQX010000009.1:0-2532 GCA_964541325.1 uncultured Chitinophagales bacterium
CCAGAGATTTCTCTTTTCATTGGAATTATTTCACAGTAATTTAACCCAACTAAAAATAGTGTTTGTGTTCGTAAAGCAGCTCTAGTAGGTAAAAATACCTAGAATAATTTAGGTGATAACGCGCATGTTAACGAGTTACAAAGAGCACTACTTTTAGTTATGAATTTCGTGTCGAAACAAAAGAGTCTAGGTTTTATCGGAATATCATCCATCTTAGGTGATACACTCAAAGAATACTTGACAGATTTAGATTACGATGTACTCGACATTGATTCATTTGAAGAAGGTTCACTTGCCAATTTTTCAGGTGTAGTAATTGCTGACTTAACCCAATTCGAGAATAACCTCGATAGTATCTTGGGAAGAGTAAAACACTTGGAAAAAAATGTGGAGTTATATTTGATTCATTCATATGCCAAACTCCCCAAACATGTTGAATCAAAGCAAATGAATTGGATTCATACCGATAAAATTGTTGATGAACTCATTCCTAAGTTGATGTCTTAGGTAAAAAGACTTAGAACTGCGCTCATCACCTAATTTTAAAAATAACAGATTCACCCGATGTTCTTTGCTTTTTGAGACCGTATCATTACAACAGATTGATTTGATACACAATAAGCAAAGTACAACAAGATATTAATCGGCTTTAGCCGAAAGAAGAACCTCCAAACAAACAAGCTCAAAACATGTAACCCGAGAAAACCGGAAGCTCTGACAGGCTTCCGGCTTTGTTTTGAGAATCTTGTCCCCGTCTTTTCTTCTTATGTAACAAGTCAACAGCTCATTGCATGCTTTATGCAATAAACCCCAAAAAAATCGACTTGTGAAAAGTATAATGAAAATCGGATTAGTTGAAGAGGACACGATTTCCGTTGAAGTAATGAAGATGTTTTCAAAAAAGCTGGGTTGGGATATTGTTTACGAATCAAAATCATACCAACAGTGGATTCAAACTCCTCCAGATGACGCTAATATGCCTGAGTTGTTTCTCGTAAATTTGTTTTTCTCTGGAGTAACAGCTGGATTAGCCATTGGAACATGGATTCGCACGTTTACCAACTCGAAATTGGTTTTCATCAGCACGATGGTTGACCCTCAAACTCTTTCATTTGCAGAGCAACTACGACCCGACGGATTTCTACAAAAGCCTATTTATACACACGATTTACAGGTTCTAGCCCAATCTCTGGAGTTGAGCAAAAGCGCTTAAAGAATCGGTAAACGTACTTCAAAAGTTGAACCTTTGTTTTCAATGGAATCAACAGTGAGTCTTCCACCTAGTTGAGAGACAAGTTTTTTTACTAAAGGGATTCCTAAACCTGAGCTTTTTTCCCCATCTGTTCCTTTACGCTGTACAGCTTTTTCCATGTTTTGAATGGATTGTAAAACGTCAGCGTTCATGCCTATTCCGGAGTCTTTAACGATTATCGAAATTACATTTGCTGATTTCATTAAGTGTAATTCTACAACACCTTTACTTGGGGTAAATTTTAAGGCATTTGAAACCAAATTTCCCACAATCTGCTTGATAACAGCGGCATTAACAGACATATTGTAGTCCGCTTTATCAACAAATAATCTTATTTCCACGCCTTTAGTATGAGCAAATGTGGAATATAAACCCACTATTTCCGACAAAATTTCATCAAATTTATGGGTATTCTTTTCTTGATTGGATGACGATAATCCCAATTCCAGAATTTCGTTGGTGTAAAGCAAAAGACTACGAGCTGACTTTTTTAGGATCTGAATCAGGTGTTCCCAACTCTTTTGTGGGGCATGATTTTCCATTAAAGAGTTTAACATCCAATCGCTTGCGCCAATCACTCCGGCAATTGGGTTACGTAAATCATGGCCTATTACACGCATAAGGGCATATACATCATCGTTTTTTTGAGTGAGTTCACGAACCTTATTATGCAATTCGATGCGAGTTACGATAGCGTTGGCTAATGTTTTTAAAACCTGTTGTTGAAAGGAATTCAATTGTTTCGGCTTGGGATCAAGAACACATAAAGCTCCGATATTTAACCCATTTGAACTGGTTAGAGGATAACCTCCATAAAAGCGTAACTCTGGATTTCCGGCCACATAAAACTTTGTAGAAAAACGCTCATCTGCTTTTAAATCAGGTACTTCGTAATACTGTTCATCGAGAATGGTGTATTGGCAGACTGAATCGCAACGTGCCATTTGTTTTAGTTCAATACCAAAAGAAGCTTTCGACCACTGTAAATCATCTCCAATAAAGTTGATTAACGCAAGTTCTGCATCGCAAACTCTTGCAGCTATCTTGCTGAAACTTTCAAATTCTTCATCTAAATCTTCAGAAACATCAATCAGCGAGCGTAATTCTTGCACTCGTAAGGCTTCATTATCAGGTTTGGGCCACTCAATCATATATTGTGGAAACAAGTTTGGTGTATTCTAAAACATAGGCTAATTTAGCGCTGAATGGGAAGAGGATAAGTATTTTTATGCTTGTATTTACACTTTTTATGAAATGTTCTAGTAGGTAGTTTGATGTCG
>CAZIQX010000009.1:2542-5327 GCA_964541325.1 uncultured Chitinophagales bacterium
TGGATGATTCTCCTGCATTGAGAACCATTTTATCGAGTCATTTAAGTATCATCGGGTTTCAGATTTTGCAGGCGAAAGATGGGCATGAAGGGTATAAACTTTACAAAAAATACGAACCCGATTTAGTAATTTCTGACGTAAATATGCCGGTTTGGAATGGGTTTGATTTGTGTAAAATCATCAAATACGATCCTAATTATTCCGGCATTCCGGTTGCTCTGATAACCTCATCCATCAATCAGGAGTTTTTAATAAAAAGTATTTCCGTTGGGGCAGATTTATTTTTAACCCGACCTTATGAGGAATCTACCTTAATTGCACAAATCGAACAATTGCTCGCTCGTGGCGGTTGGAAACCCAACCGTGACCGGACGGAAGCCATCGAATTTGACGGTAATGTGTATGAAGTGCCTACTGATTGGAAGCATCTTTCTGATATCATGTTGAATGCCTATTTGGCGGTGATACATCAAAACTCACTCTTGCAAAAACTTTCCAACGAACTATCAAGGGCAAATAAAGAACTCACCCAATCCAAAAATGAAATTCGGCGCATTTTAACCAACACCATGCCCGAAAAAGTAGTTGATGAACTTATGGAAAAGGGTCAGGTTGAGCCCGAACTCCATGAACAAGTAACCGTAATGTTTACTGATTTTGTTGGATTTACGCGCTCAGTAGGGCTCATGCAGCCATCTGAACTTATCAAAAATTTAAACTTCTATTTTTCGCATTTTGATAATCTCATAAATACCTATCGTCTCGAAAAAATTAAAACAATTGGGGATTCTTATATGATGGCATCCGGAGTTCCCGAACCCAATCCACATCACGCTCTCGCTTGTTTGTGCGTTGCTTTAGAAATGATTCATTTTATTGAAAAAATCCGTGATGAATCTCCCGAAATTCATTATTGGCCGGTGCGGATTGGCTTAAATACCGGTCCTTTAGTTGCGGGAATAATTGGAACAAAACGTTTTGCGTATGATTTGTGGGGGGCAAACGTGAACATCGCGAGCAGGATGGAAACAGTGGCTGAGTCGAATTCGGTGTGTATTTCTGAGTTTACACTTGCGCAGTTACATGAATTTATTGATGCTCTCGAGTATAAAATGGAGGATATCGAGTTGGATGTTAATGTGCGCATCTTCAAAGTAATTGGCTTCAAAAAGCGTTATGCATCAGAAAAGTCTATTTTTTTGCCGGGAGAACAAATTCGTTCCTTATTAGGATTTAGAAACTAAAGCCTTGTACCTTTGGGCAACCCCAAAAATTCAGATTGTCCCATGTCCGCCCAAACTTCAGATGAACCAATTTCTACCGAACAAGTTGAAGATGCCATTTTTTTACTTAAACAACTCAGCGAAGATGTAGAGTTATTTGTATCTTTACCTGAACCGCATCGCATTGAGTTACACAAATGGGCAGAATTGGTTTCCAAGCCGGATAAAGAAGAACAGTTAAAACGCAAAAAAGCTCTTAAAACCACCCGGAAAAAGCAAAAAAAAGCAGAAGACCGATTAGCTAGAGCATCCACAGGGATACGTCAGGCAAGAATTAAATCCGTATTTGAAGCTCCACAATTTGTTGCGTTACCGGAATCGCATCATGAGGAACGTCCCGATTTAACTTCGCCAAGAAATTGTTATGTGTGTAAAAAGCCCTTCACCAAGGTGCATCATTTTTATGATTCTATGTGTAGAGATTGCGGCGATTACAACTATATGAAACGCTTTCAAACGGCTGATTTAACCGGACAGGTTGCCGTTATTACGGGCTCTCGACTTAAAATTGGCTATCAGGCTACCTTGATGATGCTTCGTGCCGGTGCTACGGTAATTGCAACGACTCGCTTCCCCGCCGATTCAGCTATTCGCTATGCTAAAGAAAAAGATTTTGATGAGTGGAAAGACCGCTTGCACATTTATGGCCTCGATTTGCGACATATTCCAAGTGTAGAGATTTTTGCCACTTATTTGGAACAAACCTATGATCGCTTAGATATTTTAATAAACAATGCAGCACAGACGGTGCGTCGCCCGACCGGATTTTATGCGCACTTAATGCCTTATGAAAATCAATCTGTTTCGGAATTACCAAAAGGAGCTCAAACGATATTACAACGACACGAGCAGCTGAAGCGTCAATTAAGTGGAATTGCCTTGCAGGCGGCTTCACAAGAACGAAACTTACCGGTTAGCTGGACAGCAAAAGGTCCCGGAATTGGCATTCGCGCATCGGCACAATTATCACAAATTCCCTACACATTTGATGATTCGATTGACGTGGATGAGGTATTTCCTCAGGGAAAATTAGACGCGGATTTGCAACAGGTTGATTTGCGTTCAGTGAATAGTTGGCGACTAAAGCTGGGAGATATTCCTCTTGCTGAAATGCTTGAAGTTCAATTGGTTAACGCAGTTTCGCCTTTTGTGTTAATTAATCGTTTGATTCATATAATGCGCAAAGATTATACCGGTTTCAAGCACATTGTAAACGTTTCGGCGATGGAAGGGAAGTTTCATCGATTTAAGAAAGAAGATCGTCACCCGCATACGAATATGGCAAAAGCGGCTTTGAACATGATGACTCATACTTCGGCATCCGATTTTGCCAAAGATGGGATTTACATGAATGCTGTGGATACCGGTTGGGTTACGGATGAAGATCCGGTGCAATTAGCACGCTTTAAAGAGGAATATCACGATTTTCAACCACCACTCGACATCGTTGATGGAGCAGCTCGGGTCTTAGATCCTCTATTTGATGGGATTAATACGAGTAC
>CAZIQX010000009.1:5337-6222 GCA_964541325.1 uncultured Chitinophagales bacterium
TAAGTTCTTGAAAGACTATTTCCCGATTGATTGGTAATAACATCCACCTTGTCATTTTGACAAACTCCGCCAAACTCTTTCTTCGTCATTTTAGCAGTCAAAGCGTCAGTTTACTAAACAAACTGTCAGTGGTGGGTCACTTGGCACGCACTTTGCCAATTGCAGCGCATGTTAAACAGCACGATTTTAGCAATTATTTAACACGAGTGCTAATCAAATATTCATTTAAAAATGCTGAAATTGATTAAATTACGGCGAATTTGATGTAGCAATCTAGCTAAAAGAGTGCTAAATAAATCTTTTTAATTAACCTTAACAATAAAAACAAAAAACGGAGTCAAATCTATGGCAAGCATTCAACCTCTTGGTGATCGTGTTCTGGTAAAACCAGATGTTGCTGAAGAAAAAACAGCATCAGGTCTCTTTATTCCTGATACAGCAAAAGAAAAACCACAAAGAGGAACAGTTGTGGCAGTTGGTGGCGGTAAAGTTGAAAATGGTACCAAAATCGACATGACTGTTAAAGCCGGTGACAAAGTTCTATACGGTAAATATTCCGGAACTGAGCTCACTTTAGATAACGAGGAATTCATGATTATGCGTGAATCTGACATTCTTGGCATTATCTCTTAATCTCTCCTGAATTAATCATCCGTAAACAAAAGAATTATAAAAGAATATGGCAGCAAAAATTATCAACTATAACATTGAAGCTCGCGACGCCTTAAAACGCGGTGTTGACAAATTGGCTGATGCCGTTAAAGTTACTCTTGGTCCTCGTGGTCGTAACGTAGTTATCGAAAAATCTTTCGGTGCTCCAAACATCACCAAAGACGGTGTTACAGTAGCTAAAGAAATCGAATTAGCTGACAAAGTAGAAAACAT
>CAZIQX010000009.1:6232-7408 GCA_964541325.1 uncultured Chitinophagales bacterium
ATCCATTGGAAAACACCGGAGCTCGATTGTTACAAGAAGTTGCTTCTAAAACCGCTGACAATGCCGGTGACGGTACAACTACAGCAACCGTGTTAGCTCAGGCTATCATCGGTGCAGGTTTAAAAAACGTTACTGCCGGTGCAAACCCAATGGATTTAAAACGCGGTATCGACAAAGCTGTAACGGCTATTGTTGAAGAATTACGTAACAACATCAGTCGTGATATCAGCGACCGTAACGAAATCGCTCAAGTTGGAACTATCTCTGCAAACAACGATACCTACATCGGTAACTTAATTGCTGATGCTATGGATAAAGTGGGCAAAGACGGTGTTATCACTGTTGAAGAAGCCAAAGGAACTGAAACTTACCTCGAAACCGTTGAAGGTATGCAGTTCGACCGTGGTTACCTTTCTCCTTATTTCGTAACCAACAGCGAAAAAATGGTAACTGAACTCGAAAATCCTTACATCTTGATTTACGACAAAAAAGTAAGCAACATGAAGGATTTGCTTCCTGTATTGGAAAAAGTAGTTCAAACAGGTCGCCCATTGTTAATTATCGCTGAAGATGTTGAAGGCGAAGCCCTTGCAACGTTAGTAGTGAACAAATTGCGCGGTACCTTAAAAATCGCTGCTGTAAAAGCTCCCGGTTTTGGTGACCGTCGTAAAGCTATGTTGGAAGACTTAGCCATCTTAACAGGTGGTACAGTAGTTTCTGAAGAGCGTGGTTACAAACTCGAAAATGCTACTTTAGATTACTTAGGTCAAGCGGATAGCATCACTATCGACAAAGATAACACTACTGTTGTAGGTGGAAAAGGTACTGAGGACGATATCAAAGCTCGTATCAACCAAATCAAAGCTCAAATTGAAACTACTACTTCTGATTACGATCGCGAAAAATTACAAGAGCGTTTAGCTAAATTAAGCGGTGGAGTAGCTGTAATTTACGTTGGAGCCGCATCTGAAGTGGAAATGAAAGAGAAAAAAGCTCGCGTTGAGGATGCTCTCCATGCAACTCGTGCTGCTGTTGAAGAAGGTATCGTTCCTGGTGGTGGTGTAGCTTTACTTCGTGCAGTAAAAGCCTTAGATGGTTTGGCTGCTGAAAATGCTGACGAAAAAGTAGGATTTGATATCGTTCGTAAAGTAGTTGATGCTCCATTACGCACCATTT
>CAZIQX010000009.1:7418-14495 GCA_964541325.1 uncultured Chitinophagales bacterium
TTCTTTCAATGCAGGTGTTGAAGGTTCTATCGTAGTACAAAAAGTGCTCGAGGGTACCGGAAACTTCGGTTACAACGCTCGCACAGAAGTGTACGAAGACTTAGTAAAAGCAGGTGTTATCGACCCAACTAAAGTAACTCGTACAGCGTTAGAAAATGCAGCTTCTGTTGCCGGTTTATTGCTCACAACCGAAGCCGTAATCACCGAGAAAAAAGAAGACAATCCAGCTCCAGCAATGCCAGGCGGTATGGGCGGAATGGATGGCATGATGTAATTCAACATCATGTGATAGTTTTGAAAGCCCCGGGGATTTTCCTCGGGGCTTTTTTTATGGGTTTAATTCAAATCCACTGCAATCTGCATTAAGATTAGCTGTATTTTGGGGCATCTATCAATCAAAGAAAAAAAGTATGAATCCTTGGCATGATATTAACATCGGAGATGCTTGTCCTGAAATTGTAACAGCTGTAATTGAAATTCCCGCTGGAAGTAAAGGTAAATTTGAGCTTGATAAAGAAAGCGGGCTTATTAAGTTAGACAGAGTGTTATTTTCAGCTGTTCATTATCCTGCCAATTACGGATTTATCCCAAAAACCTACTGCGAGGATAAAGATCCACTCGATATTTTAGTGATTTCTTCCATTGATTTGCCTCAACTTACCCTAATTGAAGCCAAACCAATTGGTGTGATGCGAATGAAGGACCAAGGTGAGGCCGATGATAAAATTATCGCTGTTGCTTTAAATGATATGAGTGTAAATCATATTCACGATATTCATCAATTACCACCGCATACTATCAACGAATTGCAACGATTTTTTGAAGATTACAAAAAACTCGAGAAGAAAGAAGTTGTGGTTGAGCACTTTCTGCACAAAGAAAAAGCCCATAAAATTATTATGGAAAGCATCGAAATGTACAATCGGGATATCAAACCGGGTTTAGGTAAATAAGATTGAAATTAAGATTGGTTTAAAATCTTAAACACATTACTAGAACCGGTTCCATTTACAAAGATATCAAGATTGGAAATTGTACCTGCTAGGTCACCCGCCATGCCACTCATTTCCTGTGTTGATGCAGAAAACTCCTCAGCACTTGAAGCCACATGTTGAGTTGATTTTTCAATTTGTTCAATGCCTGATTTAATCTGATCCAAAGCCATGTGTTGCTCTTTGGCGTCTATAGAAATTTCATCAATGATAACATGTAAACGACTTACAAACTCTTTAATGGTTGAGAATGTAGAAATCGTTGAATCTGTTATCGATACCGTATTACTTAAATTGGTCTGACTTAAGCTAATCAAGTTGGACGTTTCTTTGGCCGCATCGGCTGAACGTTGTGCAAGGCGTCGTACTTCTTCAGCAACCACAGCAAAACCTAAACCGGCCTGACCTGCACGGGCGGCTTCAACTGCGGCGTTTAGAGCCAATAAATTGGTTTGAAAAGCAATCTCATCAATAGTTTTGATGATAACCGACATTTTTTCTGAATTCTGTTTGGCTTCCAATATGGTTGATTGCATGCTCAACATTTGATCGTTGTTGGTCAAAACAATCTTATTGGTATCAACACTCATACTTTTAGCCGTATCAGATTTAGTGAGTGTTGAATTGGTCATATCCAATAAATGTTGAACCGATGCACTAATTTCTTCGATTGATGCAGCCTGTTCATTGGCATTTGAAGCCAGGTTTTGGCTGCTTGCATTAATTTGATCTGCTGAATCTTTAAGATTTATTTGAATAGATTGAGTTGATGAAATGGCTCTAAAATCTGTTTTCCAAGTATTCTATTAATTAGAAAAAAGTTTGAGAGAATTGCTGAAACGGCAATGGTAAATAGCACCGATAAGTTTACAAAGTTGGTTAGTCCAAGCACACCTGCTGCATATCCCACAAAAATGGAAGCCGTTATGGCCGGTATGTAATACAAATAAAGATTTGTGATTAGGCTGTCTTTAAAAATTATACCTAAAACGATGGACAAAGATACGGTACCTACCACGTAAGCAATAAGCAGAATGATTAAGTCGTTCGACATAAAACCCCAAAATCGAATGGTTTATCTTGATACTTAAAAATACTTGTTATTTAGAGTTTTAAGCGATTAAATCTTGTTTATGGACAAACAAAAAAGCTCAACCCGTTTCCGAGTTGAGCTTTGCATAAAAATCGACAGATGTAGATTAGTAGAAATTCTTGTTAACCTAATGCTTGCCGGGTTGAGTAAAAAACACCTCCTTAGAAGGGATAGCTGAACAGCTTTTAATGGGTTCTCAGATCTTGTTCAACTAACTAGTAATCGTCACGCTGACGACGACGAGCTTCACGCTTGCTTTTTTTCATAGCTTCACGCTTCTCTTCAGAAGGCTTTGTAAACTGTTGACGCTCTTTGTAATCTACCATTAAGCGAGAACGGGTTACCATTTTTTTGAAGCGATTTAAAGCGCGATCGATATTTTCGTTGTCTTTTACTTTTACTCCAAGCATATATTTTTCGTAGTTTTTGAGACTAATTTGGTTAAAGTTTTTATGATACAGATTTCAAATATAACATTTTTTGTAACAAATCGCGCGATATTTTCAGGGGCTACCCTTCAAATTAATCAAGGAGATAGAATTGGTCTTGTAGGTCCGAATGGTGCCGGTAAAACCACCTTGCTTAAAATCATTTCGGGTGAATATCAGGTTGAAGAAGGTTCGGTTTCAAAGATAAAAGGCACAACAATTGGCTTTTTACGGCAAGAAACGCTGGAAAAATCCGTAAATCTTTCTGTTCGTGAAGTAGCTATGCAAGCCTTTGATGAAGCTATTCGGATAGAAAAACGCTTGGATGAAATCACGCATAAACTTGAGATTATTACCGACTACACCGGTGATGAATACATGAATTTACTGGAAGAAATGCAGCATTTACATGAGCGATACGCCATTTTAGAAGGGGATAAAAAAGTAGCCCGAACGGAGGAAGTTCTTGAGGGACTCGGATTCAAAACCGATGATTTGTCGCGTCCTTTAGAAGAGTTCTCAGGTGGATGGCGTATGCGTGTGGCCTTGGCTAAACTACTTTTAGAACGGCCCGATTGTTTGTTGTTGGATGAACCAACCAACCACTTGGATATCGATTCCATTGAATGGCTGGAAAATTATCTTCAACATTATCCCGGCGCAGTGGTTTTGGTTTCTCACGATAAATTTTTCTTGGATCGAATGGTCAACCGAATTGCCGAAGTACGTAGCAAACGCATTTTCGACTATCCGGGTAATTACGACGATTACGAACGAATTCGAACCGAGCAGGTTGAACAGCACAAGCGGGAGTATGAATCCCAACAAAAACAAATTGAAGACACCGAAAAATTCATCAATCGATTCAGGGCAAAAGCAACGAAAGCTAGACAGGTGCAGAGTCGCATTAAAGCCCTCGACCGCATGGATATTATTGATGAACCTGAACAGGAAATGGCTTCCATCAATTTTAAATTTCCGGAACCTCCTCGCAGCGGACAAGTGGTGGTTAAAGTTGCCGGGCTCAAAAAGCATTACATCATTCCATCCACCAAGGAAAAACTGCATGTTTTTACCTCAGGTCAGGAGTTGGAAATTCAGAAAGGTGATAAAATTGCGTTGATTGGTCCTAACGGTGCGGGAAAGTCAACCTTGGCAAGAATTCTATTCAATGACGAACCTTTTGATGGTTCTGTTAGTTATGGACATAACGTGATTTCCAGCTTTTTTGCGCAGCATTTGAGTGATGTAATGACCTCTGAAGCAACAATTCTTTCAGAAGTTGAAGCAAGTGCAAAATCCGGTGAAGCTCGTTCGCAAATTCGTGGACTTTTAGGTTGTTTTCTATTTTCTGGTGATGATGTTTTTAAGCCTATAAAAGTTCTTTCGGGAGGTGAAAGAAGCCGGGTTGCCTTGGCAAAATCGTTATTAGAGCCTGCCAATTTTTTAATTCTGGATGAACCAACCAACCACTTGGATATGCGTTCAAAACAAGTTTTAGTGGATGCTATTCATGCTTATCAGGGAACGGTATTGGTTATTTCACACGACCGACATTTTATTCAAGGATTCGCAACAAAAGTGTGGCGCGCTGAAAATGGTAGAGTGTTTGAATATGAAGGCGGATTTGATTATTACGACTGGAAATATCACCAAGAATTAGAACAAAAAAAGGCGGAAAAAACTAGTGGAAAGTTAGCTCAATCCACCCATCAAAAAACCGGGGTAACCGATTCTTCCTCATCTAAAGATTCCAAACGAAATGAAGCAGAACTCCGGAATTTAATTCATAAAGAAACTTCGCCCATAAAACGAGAAGTGGAAAAGCTGGAAGAAAAACTAAAGCGAATGGAAGCAGAAAAAGTTGCTTTGGAAAAGGAAATGGCTCACCCTGATTTTTACAATCAATCCAATTACAAAGCAAAATTGCAAGAGTTCGGTAATCTGGAAAAGAAAATTGAACAAATCACAGAACAATGGCTCGAAAAACAGGAAGAATTGGAACAAAAAATTGCAGAACTGTCTAAATAGTTCATTCCGGTGTAAAAACTTGTTACATTTGGCGCACATCAACCGATTAGAGAAATTAATTTTTAAGCACTTACATGAAGTCGTTTAACCCACCGAAGCGATTGCTTCTAGGTCCCGGACCATCCAATGTTCATTCACGAGTTTCCCATGCTATGGCTCAATCCGTTTTGGGCCATTTAGACCCTGATTTTGTGGGAATGATGGATGAAGTAAAAGCCGGTTTGCAGTATGTGATGCAAACTCAAAATCCGGTCACATTAGCGATATCAGGACCGGGTTCGGCTGCTATGGAAATGGCTATTGTCAATATGATTGAACCCGGTGAAAAAGCCATAGTTTGTCAGGCTGGATACTTCAGTTCTCGAATGCGAGAAATGGTCGTTCGCAATGCAAGCATTCCGGTTGATGTATTGTTTGAATGGGGAAAAGCCATTGATTTAAACGTGTTGGAAGACACGATTAAAGCTCATGACGACGCCAGCGTGGTGTGCATAGTATTTGCTGAAACATCAACAGGGGTTCAATCGGATTTGCAATCAATTGGAGCCCTTTGTAAAAAATACGATCGTTTTTTAGTAGCTGATGCTGTTCCTGCTTTAGGGGGATCTGTAATCAAAGTAGATGAATGGCATATTGATGTTTTGTTCAGTGGCTCGCAAAAATGTTTAAGTTGCACACCCGGAGTGTCGCCCATTACGTTTTCAGACCGAGCTGTTGAGCGCATAAAAAGCAGAAAGCAAAAAGTTATGAACTGGTTTTATGATATCAGTTCGATGTTAGGGTATTGGGGTGGAAATCAAAAACGAACGTATCATCATACTGCTCCCATTCATTCCCTGTATGCGCTGCATGAAACCTTGTGCATGATTCAGGAAGAAGGCATCGAAAATCGGTGGAAGCGTCATGCCCAAGTACGAGACTATGCTCATCAACAATTTGCGGAATTAGGATTAAATCTACTCGTACCCAAAGAAATTCAAATGCCTCAATTGCATCCCGTTCTAGTTCCCGACCAAGTGGATGATGCTCAAATTCGAAAAACATTACTCACAGAATTTGGCATTGAATTAGGTGCCGGACTTGGCCCTTTTGCCGGTAAAATATGGCGAATTGGTTTTATGGGCGAAAATGCCCAAAAACAACATGTTGATTATTTAGTAAGCGCTTTTGAACAGGTATTTGAAAGGGTATAAACTTTGTGAAATTGGTGTTTCTGTTATTAAATGTACTCAGCATTTTTGTGTTGGCCTTTAACAAGTTATTTAATTTCTTGAGTTTGTCTGCAACTACTGAGTTTTTACTTTCGGTTATTTCTATTTCGTATCTCGTCTATTTTGTAAAAACTTCAAAAGTTTCCAAAAGCAAATAAATGAGTGGATTATCTTTCACTCATTATTTGAAAATTCACCGAAATGTTTTGATCCCTTTTATGATGAAATCCACTCTTTTTGGATTGATTTTTGTTTTTTCAGTGCTTCAACTTTCAGCACAAACCCTAACGATTTTAGACGCCGAAACCAATAAACCACTACAATTGGTTTCCGTATTTAGTGAGCGACCATGGATTGCTGTAAGTACCAATGCCAGAGGGCAGGCTACTATTGATGACTTTATACAAGCAAGAGAAATTCATATTCGTTTAATTGGATATGTAACACTAAAAACAACTTATACAGCTTTAGAACAACAAAATTTTAAAATTAAATTGCAGCCGGGAAATTTAGGATTAGATGAAGTGGTTGTTTCTGCAACTCGTTGGGAACAATCAGCTGCGGAGGTTGCATCGTTGATAAAAACAATCACACCCAAAGAAATAGAATTTCAAAATCCTCAAACAGCAGCAGATTTATTGGGAGTCTCAGGAGCCGTTTTTATCCAGAAAAGTCAGCAGGGCGGTGGTAGTCCGATGATTCGTGGATTTGCCACGAATCGCTTGATTTACTCGGTGGACGGCGTTAGAATGAATACGGCTATTTTCCGTTCCGGAAATATTCAAAATGTGATAAATCTCGACCCGTTTGCTGCAGAACAAACTGAAATTCTATTTGGTCCAAGTTCTGTGATTTACGGTAGTGATGCAATTGGTGGGGTGATGAGTTTTAAAACCTTAAACCCACAATATGCCTTGGATGATGATTTGCTTGTTACCGGAAAAGCCGTTTCCAGATATTCATCAGCCAATAAGGAACAAACGGCACATGTTGACCTATCAATTGGTGAAAAAAATTGGGCTTCTGTAACAAGTATTTCGCATTGGAATTACGATCATCTGAGACAAGGAAAAAACGGACCTCAAGATTATTTGAAATCAGTGTATGTGGAACATGAAAATGGAATGGATGTAATTAAAAATCAAGAAGATGGCTTACTGCAAATACCGTCAGCTTATTCCCAAACGAATGTAATGCAGAAGCTGAGATATCGAATAAAGTCAGGTTTTGAAATGAATTATGGATTTCATTATTCGGAAACATCACCCTATGGACGCTACGATAGGCATAATCGTTTTAGAAATAATCTTCCCCGATACGCT
>CAZIQX010000009.1:14505-16499 GCA_964541325.1 uncultured Chitinophagales bacterium
CCCGATAAGCTGCATTGAATTATGGGACTCAAAGCTGGTTAATGCACAACATCTCTTTCACTCACTCGGTTGAAACTTTTTTATATGATCAGGTTTCATTGCGATTGGCTTATCAAGAATTTGGAGAGAGCAGAATTGATCGCTCTCTTAATCAAATAAACAGAACTACAAATAGCGAACGCGTAGATGCTTATTCTGCTAATGTAGATTTTACGCGTCAATTTGGTGGTGAAGGTCGTTTGTTTTATGGTTCTGAATTTGTTTTTAACGATGTAAATTCGAGGGGTTCAAGTATAAATATTGATTCTGATTTAGAGCAAAAGGGGCCTTCGCGATATCCAAATTCAACCTGGAAATCGATTGCATTTTATGCCAATCATGAATATGAATGGTCTCCGAGGATTATCTTGCAATCTGGTTTGAGGTGGAATTTGTTTAGTCTTGATGCTGACTATTCAAACAATTTGCCATTTTATCCTTTTCCATTTCAACAGGCTAACGTAGCAAATCAAGCTGTGACAGGAAGTATAGGCGGGGTTTGGAAAGCAAGTGAAACGTTTTCATTACGTTTTGGATTAGGAACAGCTTTTCGTGCTCCTAATGTTGATGATATCGGGAAGGTGTTTGATTCTGCACCTGGAATTGTTGTAATTCCAAATCCTGATTTAGCTGCTGAATATGCCTGGAATGCGGATATTGGGTTAACAAAAATTTTCGGAACGGTTGGGAAAATTGAGCTTAGTGCGTATTACACCTTGTTAACCCATGCTATGGTTCGTCGAGATTTTCAACTGAATGGAATGGATAGTTTACTATACGATGGTGAAATGAGTCGTGTTCAGGCCATTCAAAATGCTGCTGAGGCGAGAGTTTTTGGCCTTCGACTGGGATTTTTAATTAATGTGATACGCAATCTTACCTTTTCTACGGATTTGAATATCCAAGAAGGTGAAGAAGAATTAGATAATGGTGAAGTGAGTCCATCAAGACATGCAGCGCCATTTTTTGGGATATCACGCTTAACGTATAGCGTAGGCAAGTTGCTTTTACAAGTTAATGTTCAATTCCAGGATGAACGTAAGCATGATGATCTTGCTCCAAGTGAACAGGAAAAAACAGAGATTTATGCAAAGGATGAAAATGGAAATACATTTTCACCGGCATGGTACACTGTAAACTTGAAAGCGAATTATCAACTCAATGATCATTTTACATTTAATTTGGGTCTTGAGAATGTGACTGACCAACGTTATAGACCTTATAGTTCAGGAATTTCAGGTGCAGGAAGGAATGTGATTGTATCGTTAACAGCAAGGTTTTGAAATAGAGTGAGGACTATTAAAAAGCTGAAAGTTGTAAGGTGTTAGGTATTAGTAAAAGTTGTAGAGTTGTAGAGTTGTTGAGTTATTGAGTTATTGAGTGGTAAAGGTTTAATGTGGGATCAGGGAGAAAGGAAATTTCGACACTGAAGGTGCCACGAAGCGCAATTCGCAATTCAAAATTGTGAAACCTTAAGCCATTTCTTCTCAAAATGTGAGCAGTTTGTTTTGATGTGATTGATTTTACCTACATTCCCTCATCAAAAAGTAAATAATTAACTCGAGTTCTTATGTCTGAATCTATGTTACCATCAACTCCATTAACTGAAATGCTTGGAATAACATATCCAATCATTATGGCGCCCATGTTTTTGGTGTCGAATGTTGCCATGGTAAAAGAAGCGGTGAAAGCAGGAATTACAGGGTGTATTCCAGCATTAAACTATAGAACAGACAAAGATTTTAGAGAGGCTTTGGATGAATTAGTAGCTTCGGGGTCACGTCCATTTGGTATCAATTTAATTGCAAATAAAAGTAACATCCGCCTTGAAGAACAACTAAAAACCTGTGTGGAATACAAAGTGGATTATATCATTACATCACTTGGAAATCCTAAAGAAATTATTCGTCAGGCGCACCAAAATGGGATGAAAGTTAGATGTGATGTTGTAGATG
>CAZIQX010000009.1:16509-22389 GCA_964541325.1 uncultured Chitinophagales bacterium
TATCGCAGTAAATAAAGAAGCGGGCGGACATGCAGGTCCAACACCGGCAGAAATTCTTGTTCCTGAATTAGTGAAAGCTTGTAACATTCCGGTTATTTCAGCAGGTGGTGTTGGAAACAAAGAAACTTTACTGCACAAATTGCATCTTGGAGCGTGTGGCGTCTCAGTGGGGAGTCCGTTTATTGCAACGCATGAAGCCCCCGTATCGCATGAATACAAACAAGCTTGTGTAGATTACACGGATAGCGATATTGTTATGACCACCAAATTATCCGGAACACCTTGTACCATAATAAAAACACCTTATGTGGAAAAAGTAGGTACAGATCAAAATTGGTTGGAAAAACTGCTTAATAAAAACAAAACGTTAAAGAAATATGCCAAAATGCTTACGTTTTACAAGGGAATGAAGGGCTTGGAAAAAGCTGCGTTCTCAGCAACCTATAAAACCTTGTGGTGTGCCGGGCCATCAATTTCATACACAAAAGCCATTCTTCCGGTGCGCGATGTGGTTAAGAACTTAGTATCCTGATTTTTTTATAACTGTTGAAATCAGATTTAGCAAGTGGCAGTTTATTCTCTTGTTTGATGCTTTATTGGTTCAGGTAAATGCAACCCAAAAACTATTCAACTACATACATCTTTAAGAGATGGAAATTGATTTTTATTCATTTCCAGTTTTTGCAAAAGGAAAATCAGTTTTTTCTTCATTTCATTTGAATAACTTTTCTATTCAGTCAGGTAAAGCCAATTTTAAAACGCCCATTCCGAACAAAGCATAATCGTATTTAGCGGGGTCGTTCGGGTCGAATGTTTTAAGTACGTGATGCAACTCCATTACTGCTTGCCAGTCATCCTGGGTGCGAGTGATTAACCCCAAATTTCGGGCAACTCGGGCCACGTGCACATCAAATGGGATAACTAAATCGTTGGGTTTTATGTGTTGATACATACCCAAGTCAACACAGGAATTTTGTCGTACAGCCCATCTTAAAAATAAGAGTAAACGTTTGCAGGTTGACTTTTTTTCGCCATTTGCAATGTGTTTCCGGCTTCGTTGTGGGGTTTCGGGGTTTAAATCAAAAAAGGCTCGATGAAAATCTTGCACAAAATGTTCTGCCACAGATTTTTGTTTGATGAAAGCCCAAAATGATTCTAAATCTCCAAAATCTTGATACACCTTTTGTAGTGTTTTTATCAACCAATAGACATCTTCATCTTTAAATGTTCGATGTTTAAAACCTTTTATCTCCGAAAATGACGAATCAGTAAAATCAATCACAAACTTAGCCGGTTGATGATGCATCCGTTCAAGCAACTCAGCTACTTTATTGTTTACAATAGTACGATGCCCCCAAGCCATGATCGCAGCAAAAAATCCTGCAATTTCACGGTCTGCTTTTTCTTCGTAGGCGTGCATAAATTGAACAGGGTCTGAGTGAATATAATCGGGCACTTCAACCTGAGTGATGATGGAATCGAGAAAAGATTTGAGATTACTTTGAACCATCACTCCAAAACATAATCAACCAATTTTCGATTGGCTTTTGGAAAGGCATACTTTGTAAGTTCATCAGGCTCAATCCAACGAATCTCACTTGATTCTTTCGGTTGGGCTTCACCTGAAATCAAGCGTCCACGCCAGGCATGCAAGGTAATTTTAAAATGCGAATAGGCATGTTTAATTGGTGGATAAGGTTTTTCCAATTGAATCTGAATGCCCACTTCTTCATCAAATTCACGGATAATAGTTTCTTCTATAGTTCCTCCCTTTTCCTGTTTTCCACCGGGAAATTCCCACAAACCACCTAGCATTTTATCATCAGGACGCTTTGCAATTAATAATTTCCCTTCATGATTAAAAATTACCCCAATTCCAATGTGATGATGAGGTACTTTTTTCTTCGGAGCTTTATAGGGAATAGTCTCAGTTTGAACCGAATGTAATGCAACACAACCCTGCGAAATAGGGCAAATTTCACATAAAGGATGTTTGGGTTTGCACACCGTTGCACCCAATTCCATAATCGCTTCATTAAACGTCCCCGCTTGGGAATGGTCTATCAACGAATCAGCAATTTCTTGGATTATTTTTTTTGTTTTTGAGGATGATACGTCTGCCTGAATACCTGCGTATCGAGCTAAAACCCGAATGACATTTCCATCAACAACAGCGTGAGGTTTTTGAAACACTTGCGACGCTATGGCAGCGGCTGTGTAAGGCCCTATTCCTTTAATACTAAGAAGCGTTTGGTAATCCGATGGAATAACTCCTTTAAAAGTGGAAACAATACTTTTTGCGGTTTCATGCAAATTACGTGCTCGGGAATAATAGCCAAGTCCTTCCCACATCAGCAAAATATCGTCTCGTTCTGCTTGGGCAAAATCCTGAATGGTTGGGAAGCGCTTAACAAATTTCTCAAAGTAGGGTAGTGCTTGGTCAACCCTTGTTTGTTGAAGCATCACCTCAGAAAGCAAGGTGAACCAGGCATCACGTGGTTGCGACCGCCATGGTAAATCACGTTTATGAGCTAAAAACCAATGTATGAGCTTTTTTTGAAAGTCAGAGTTTTCCAAGGTGATTAGTTTCCACCGCGATTTATGTCGAGTACGGTTATCGTTACATCAAGCGATGATGCCGTACCATATTGGTCGGTTGCAATAATTCTGAATTCATGTTTCCCAACTTGTTGCAAGGTTGGAGTCCATTCAAAGAATCCGGTTTTTTCGTTAAGCTGAGCTCCTGTTGGTAAATCAAGGCCAACAAATCGAATTAAATGGGGTTCCATTCCATCAGGGTCTATGGCCGAAAATTGAACTGTAAAAGGTTCTGAAACAGGGATACTTACCGGACGAAAAGGTGCAAATTTGGGAGGTAAGTTGAATGCCCGAATATCAACTGTGAATGAAGTAGAATCCAGATTTCCCATGGCATCGGAAGCAATCACTTTAAACAAATGAACACCAATATCCCGTGCAGTTGGCTGCCAATAAAAATTGTTTTCTTTTTGTGTGATGGATGGAAATGCGGAAATAATGGTATAAACCAAAGAATTTTCCACTGAGCGAGGTTCCGTTTCGAAATGAACAATAACCGGTTTGGGGTAAGGAATAGTTTGATTTAGAACCGGTTTCAGTTTCCAACTGTCCACCGTTTTTGAAGTTGTAGAAGCAGTTGATGTTTCAGAGGTTGTTTTGATAAAGTTCATTTGAACTACATCGGCGTATTCAGCCATCCAAAGGGTATTTTTTGATGCGATGATGTGATTCCCGGCTTCAGTGTTGTTTGAAATTGTAATCGTTTTGCCATTTACTAAAGCATTTACCGAATTTGACGTATTTCGAACTACCATAAAAGAATCAATTTTTGCGATTTGAGTAGTAACCCCATCTAATTTTGCAATAGGTTTTAATGAGATGTCTGAAAGATTGATTTCATATAAATCACCATTCTCATTTGATCCAAATAAAGATTCAGTTGTAGAAATTAAATGACTTACTGATTGGTTTAGTGCCATTTTTTGTTTGATTTCATAAGGATTTTTGGATGAATCAAACACAAACAAACTATCCTGATTGGTTAACACACAAAGATGTTGTTTAAAAGCTTCAATCTGAAGTACAGATCCCGCAGGAATAGCATTGTTTTCAATTGGTTTATACGAACTCACTACGGTATCGGGATTGCTTAAATCTAATTGACCAAATTCTCCGTTTTTTCCCGAAATGAATAACTTTTCTTGAACTCGGGCTACATCATTTGGTTCAAAACCAACATCAGCCACAGAATAAATTCCTAAAAGAGATGTAGGTTCAATGATGTGAATTTGATTTGATCCGCCGAATAAATACGCAAAACGAATATCAGACTGTAAAGTATTTCCTCGTTCTTGTACGTCTTCTATCGTAAAAAGCCATTGCAGTGAATCTTCATGAGTACGAAAAACAATCAAACCATCCCGATTACTCAAAACATAAGCGTGAATCTCAGTTGAATTCATTTGGATGATTTCCGGAATGCGCATTTGGTAAGAAAAATCCTTTTTGAATGATTGTGCTTTTAAAGGCAAGGTGCCAATCATAACGTAAATAAATACAGCAACTAAGAACCGATTAATCCACATAATAAACTTGTTAAATCCAATGATGTTTTTGGTACCAACGTACAGTATCCAATATTCCTTGTTCTAAAGAAACTTGTTGGCGATATCCTAATAACTTGTTTGCTTTTTCAACCGAGCATGTCCATTCAAGACTTAATTCTTTAGCTTTTTCGCGGTTTAAGATAGGGTAGCTGCCAAAAAATGAACCGACAGATTCAGATATCGCACCTACTTTTTGTACAATTTTTGGACTCACATAAACAGGTAGAAGTCGGCGTCCTAGAGCAAAAGAGGTAGCTTCTTTAATCTGATTCCAGTTGTAGGTCTGTTCGCTTGAAATGAAAAAAGTTTCTATTCCTTCGTGCGGATATTGGGCAGCAAGTAAAATTCCATCCACTAAATCTTGCACATGAACCATTGAAACGCGTGGAGTTTTACCATTACCAATGATTGGACAAATACCCTTTGCTGCACTTTTAAAGAACGAATAAATGTTTTCCTCACGAGGACCATAAACGGCTGGTGGACGAACGATGGTTACCGGATAGCCATCTCGTGTTAACAGTTGAACCCGTTCTTCCATTAATTTCTTGGATTCCCCATATTTACTAACCGGTCTCAAAGGGGCAGTTTCGTCAATAGGTGTTCCTGAACTCGGACCTGCAGCTGCTTGAGATGATAAAATTACAACCTTTTTCACGCCTGCCTTTTGAGCTAAACGAACCAAATTTTCAGCGGCATCCACATTAGCAACCTCAAATTGTTGCCATGTTGGGGCTTTAACTAAAGCAGCATTATGAAAAACAACGTCAACTCCTTTTAAGGCTCGTTTCAAAATATCTAAATCAAGTAAATCACCTTGAACTTTGGTAAAAGATTTTCCTTTGAGCCATTTTTCATTGCCTCTAACTAAACATGAAACTTCAACATCGCCGCGTTGTATGAGGCGGTCAACCAAATGACTTCCAATAAATCCGGTTCCACCGGTCACAAAGGCTTTCATAAAAATGCGTATATTTCGAGGCTTAATAAGAAAGCATTCTTAATTAGAACGCGTTCGAACGTAAAAATACTAAAACATCGACCTTTTAGACGGATTAAAATCGTCTGAATGATTTAAATACCTCATGAAAGATTTACGAGTTGCCATCTTTACGGGAAATTACAATCACATCCGCGATGGAGTTTCCCTTACGTTAAATCGTTTAGTAGCTCATTTAGAAAAGAGAAACGTTCCCGTAATTGTTTATGGCCCAACGAGTGACGAACCTGCCATTCAACACAATGGTGAGTTTATTTCGGTTCCTTCTATTCCAATGCCAGGTCGTCCGGAGTATCGTGTGACGATCGGTTTCCCACAGGAAGCACAGAAGCGCTTGCGTGAATTTGATCCCACCTTAATCCATATTGCGACACCGGATTTATTAGGTTTTCGATCGATGCGATTTGCGCAGATGAATAAAATTCAAATCGTATCATCCTATCACACTCATTTTACCAGTTATTTGAAATATTACAACATGGAAATGCTCGAGGTTCTAGGTTGGAAGTATTTAAGTTGGTTTTACAGTCAATGCAAACATATCTACGTGCCAAGTTCTTCAATGGCAGATGAATTACGTGAGCATCAGATTGGTGATGGACTCCGAATTTGGGCTCGTGGAGTTGATGTTGACCTTTTTTCACCGGTTCGCCGATCCATGCAGTGGCGTCAAAGTATGGGAATTGAAGACGACCAAGTTGTTGTAACCTTTATTTCTCCTTTAGATTTTGAAAA
>CAZIQX010000009.1:22399-22686 GCA_964541325.1 uncultured Chitinophagales bacterium
GGAAAAAGATCTTCAAACGGTAGTGGATACGCTTAAAAAATTATATCCAAAATATCCGAATCTTAAGGTTATGATTGTTGGTGATGGTCCGGCAAAAAATGAATTAATGCATATGATGCCACAAGCTGTATTCACCGGATTTTTAAGTGGTGAAGAATTAGCTACAGCGTATGCAAGTAGCGATATTTTCTTTTTTCCATCGGATACAGAAACATTTGGAAATGTTACACTTGAAGCTATGTCGAGCGGAGTTCCTTCTGTAGTGGCTGACGCAACAGGCTCAAAAT
>CAZIQX010000009.1:22696-33125 GCA_964541325.1 uncultured Chitinophagales bacterium
TAACGGTTTGTTGTGCCCCCCAAAGAAAACAGTTTTGTTCGCAGAGGCTATTGGTCAACTCGTTGAAGACCACATTACCCGTTTAAAAATGAGTGAAGTTGCCCGCCAAAAAGCATTACCCTATTCATGGGATAAAGTAAACGATGGTTTATTGAGCAATTATTACGAAGCATTAGCACAACCTATCCCTGAATTGAAGTTTTAATACTATTTGCTAAATCTGATTTACATATCTCATTTACACCCACCGCACGACCTTCATTTAGAAAATATGGGTGGTATGCAACGCGTAAGTATGCAATTAGTGGAACAATTGCAGAAAATGGATGGAGTAAATGTTAAGCCAATTACGCTACATGCAAAATGGAAACATATTGGAATGAAAACGGCTGGTTTCCTTATCAAATTGGCAAAACAACTACCTTCAATTACTCGCGAGTTTAACGCAGATGCCATACTATTTTCATCGATGGTTACAGCTTCCTTGGCGCCCTTAATGAAAAAAAGGCTATCTATACCGATGATTACCATCAATCACGGACAAGATGTAACTATGCCGGTGCGGGTGTATCAAAGTTATGTGCCCCAAATATTTAAAGCTTTAGATGGAGTGATTTCCGTTTCTCAGGCTACCCGCGAGCAATGTATTTCTCGAGGACTTGAACCACAAAAAGGTGTAGCACTACCTAATGGTTTCCCAAAAGAATGGCTTGGCCACATGATTAACCGAATCCAAGCCAATACTTTCTTAAAAACTGAATTTTCAATACCGGCCGAAAACAAAATTTTATTAACTGTTGGCAGAATGGTAAAACGTAAAGGTCATCAGTGGTTTGCAAATAATGTGTTACCTAAATTGGAATCAAACATTTCTTGGCTAGTAATAGGTGATGGGCCAGAATATGACAATTTAAGCCGTGTAGTAACATCCTATAGCGAATCCAAAAATGTTATTTTAGCCGGGCGTCAACCTGATAATGTGCTCTACAATGCGTATTCCGGTTCTGACATTTTTATCATGCCAAATATTCAAGTACCTGGTGATATGGAAGGATTTGGCGTAGTGATGTTGGAAGCCGGTTTAGCAGGAACACCAAGTATTGCTGCTGATTTAGAAGGTATTCGCGATGTAATACAAAATGGTGTAAATGGCTACAGAATTCCATCACAAAATGCTGATGAATTTGTGCAAACAATCAACCAAGTTCTGAACGGCGAATTGGAACATTTGCGAAAATCTACACAGAAATTTGTATCAGAAAATTTTAGTTGGGAACATGTTGCACATCGCTATGTGGCTTTCATCCAACAAATCATACAACACAAAAAAGAAACTCAACTAGCCCTAAACCCCTAATTTGATTGAATTGGATAAGTGGCTATATTAACCCATTATTTTAAAAGCTTACGAGGTAACTAACTAATGCCTACACAATCTACCGGTTTAAAGCATGCGGACATTTTTGCAAAAGCTTTCGAATTTAAACGTGCCGACGAAGTAAAAGCAGCCGGACTTTATCCTTATTTCAAACCGTTAACAGCAACTGACGGAACCGTTGTAACCATTGAAGGTCATGAAGTTATCATGGCCGGATCGAATAACTACCTTGGGCTGACAAACGACCCTCGAGTAATGGAAGCTGCCCGGGCCGCTATCACTCAGTATGGTACCGGTTGTACAGGTTCCCGCTATTTAAATGGAACACTTGACTTGCACTTAGAATTGGAAGCTGAATTGGCTGCTTTCATGAATAAGGAAGCATGTGTTTTGTTTTCAACAGGTTATCAAACCAATGAAGGTTCCATACAAACTGTTGCAGGCCGCAATGATGTTATCTTTTCTGATAAAGACAACCATGCTTGTATAGTTGTGGGAACATTATGTTCAAATGCAAAAACGGTTCGCTATCAACATAATGATATTGATCACTTGCGCAAATTATTGGAACGTGAAGACCCCGACAAAGGCAAAATCATCGTTTCTGATGGTGTTTTTTCGATGAGTGGGCGCCTTGCAGATGTGCCTGGATTGGTAAAATTAGCCAAAGAATTTGGTGCTCGTTTATATCTAGATGACGCACATGCAGTTGGTGTTATTGGTGATGGTGGTCGTGGTTCGGCCTCTGCATTCGGTTTATTGGATGAAGTTGATTTAGTTTCCGGTACGTTTTCTAAATCCTTTGCCTCATTAGGTGGTTTTTTGGTTGGTGGTCGCGAGATTATCGAATACATTCGTCACTTTTCTCCAGCTCATATTTTTAGCGCATCCATGCCTCCGGCAAATGTCGCAACCGTTTTGAAGGCCCTTGAAATTCTCAAAGAAGAACAATGGCGTTTAACTCGTTTAGAAGAAATTTCAGCTTACATGCGTTCCGGTCTTAAAAAACTTGGATTTAACGTTTGGGCATCACAAACACCCATTATTCCTGTTGTGATTGGTGAAATGGAACAGTGCTTCCGTTTTTGGAAAGATTTATTTGAATCAGGAGTTTATGTGAATGCTGTTGTTCCACCAGCTGTACCAAAAGGACAATCCTTGGTGCGCACTTCCTACATGGCAACGCATACCAACGAACAACTAGATCAGATTCTAGAGGCATTTTACAAAGTTGGTGTAAAGAACGGGATTATTGATACGAACGGAAATTCGTTGATAGCAGAAAATCAACATGGCTAATTCTCCTCAGTTAAACGGTGTTCACTTAGTTACAACAAAGTCCCAAATGCGGGACTTTGTTCTATTCCCTTATTCACATTATAAAAATGATGAACATTGGGTGGCACCGCTCTTGATGGATGAAAAAAAACTTATTGATGTAAAGAAAAACCCTTTCTATGAAGAAGCTGAAGCAGCTTTTTTTATTGCCGAAAAAAACGGTGAGATTGCTGGTCGAATTGGTGTAATTGATAATCACACCTACAACAAATTTCACAACGAAAATGTTGGTTTCTTTGGATTTTTTGAATGTGTGGACGACCAATCCGTTGCCGATTTATTACTCCGAGTTGCTTCAGATTGGTTGAAACAACGCGGACGCGAAAAAATGATGGGCCCCTTCAATCCCTCAAATATGGATACGATTGGGATGTTGGTAGATGCATTTGATAAAAACCCGTATGTGATGATGCCTTACACCAAATCGTATTATCCAAAACTGATGGAAGGTGCGGGTTTAACCAAAGAAATGGACATGTTTGCCTTTATCGTTACCCGCGATTCAGTAAACTTTGAACATATCGACAAAGGTGAGGCTTTAGTTAGAAAACGCTATCCTGATTTGAGCATCAGAAAAGTAAATTTGAGCAAAATGACTCAGGAAGTGGAGATTATTAAGGAGATTTTCAACAAAGCTTGGGCTCAAAATTGGGGATTTCATCCTGTTGCAGATAAAATTTTTACCAAACTTGGTAAAGATTTGAAAATGGTAATAGACACTGACTTTGCTTTTATAGCCGAAATTGGGGGGAAACCCATCGCTTTTTCAATCGCTTTACCAGATTTTAACCAGATTTTGAAAAAGATTAACGGCAGACTTTTACCCGTAGGTCTGTTTAAATTGTTATATTATAAGCGCAAAATCAATCAGATGCGCGTTGCTTTGATGGGTGTAATTCCTGAGTATCAAGGCAAAGGTATAGATGCGATAATGCACAAGCAGGCTATTGTCAATGGATTAGAAAAAGGTTATCAATCAGCTGAGTTGAGTTGGGTGTTAGAAACCAATATCAACATGATTCGATTAGCTGAACGTGTAGGTGCCGTTGTGGATAAAACCTACCGCGTTTACAGCAAATCACTCAGCTAAATGATCTAATCTTTCTTATCCGGTTGTTGGTGTTTTTTTACTAACGCTAACAATGGAAAACATGAGTATATCTACATTAAACCGGACAGAAACACTTGTCCCCTCTGAATCAATTTTCAAAATCAGAGCAAAATCAATTAAAAAGTTCTCGCCAGAGGAGTTAATTGATGTTTATCGTACCATGCTTATTTCTCGTCGCCTTGATGAGAAGATGCTCAATTTATTAAAGCAAGGTAAGGGATTTTTTCATATCGGCTGTTCCGGACATGAAGCCGTTCAGTTAGCAGCTGCTAAGCATATGATTTCCGGTAAAGATTGGGGTTTGACCTATTATCGCGATATGTCCTTCGCTTTAGGTATGGGCATGACTTCTCGTCAACTTTTATCAGCACATTTAAGCCGTGTAACGGATACATCACACGGTAAGCAAATGCCTTCTCATTTCAATAGTGCTGAACACCGTATCGTTTCTGTATCCTCTGCAATTGGTGCTCAAAATCTTCCTGGTTTAGGTGTTGCTATGGGTATTCAATATATGGAACATGATGAGGTTGTTTACATTTCGATGGGTGATGGTGGTACATCACAAGGGTCATTTTTTGAATTACTAAACTGGGCTACGCGTATTAATGCACCGGTTGTTATTGTGGTTCAGGATAATAAATACGCCATTTCTGTTCCCGTTGCTGAACAAACTTCAAACGGTTCTATCTCAAAAACAGTACGAGGTTTTGAAAATCTTCAATTATTTGAAGTTGATGGGACTGACTTTTTCCATTCTTCAGCTGCATTTGAAGCCGCAATTGAACGTGCTAGAAAAGGTGAGGGGCCAAGTTTAGTTCACGCTCACACCGTTCGATTATTGCCACACTCTTCATCGGATGATCATAAAAAATATCGTAAAGAGGATGAATTGGAAGGTGATTTATTACATGATCCGATTTCAAAATTTGAACAACGATTATTAGCTGCAAAAATACTTACAGAGGAGGATTTCTTACGAATCCGGGATGAAGTTAAAAAGCAGATTGACGATGATACGGCTTGGGTTTTAGCTCAGGATGAGCCCAATCCGGAAGATGCACTAAAATTTGTGTATTCAGAAAAAGAACTTCATCTTGATTATGAAATTTCTGAACCTTCGGGCGAACCCATTGTATTAGTTGATGCCATTAATCATGCTATTGCCGAAGAAATGGATCGCGACGAACGTGTTGTAGTTTTTGGTGAAGATGTTGCAGGTGGAAAAGGTGGTGTGTTTACAGCAACCCGAGGTTTAACTGAAAAATTTGGATCAAAGCGTTGTTTTAATTCGCCTTTAGCTGAGGCATCCATCTTAGGAGCTGCTACAGGTATGGCAGTTAAAGGACTTAAGCCAGTCGTTGAAATCCAATTCGGGGATTATATCTGGCCCGGTATGCAAATGCTGAGAAACCAAATTCCTACACTTCGTTATCGTTCGCATAATCAATTTGGTTGCCCAATGGTAATTCGTGTTCCAATTGGTGGTTACATACATGGTGGTTTATGTCATAGCCAAAATATTGAATCCTTTTTTGCTCATATTCCCGGCTACAAAATTGTGATGCCTTCCAATTCCGCGGATGCAAAAGGTATGCTAAAAACGGCTATTCGTAGCGATGACCCCATCATATTTTTAGAACACAAATTTTTATATCGTCAGGGTTTTGCACGTCGTCCTGAGCCAGATGCGAATTATTTAGTAGAAATCGGTAAAGCAAAGGTTGTTCGTGAAGGCTCTGATGTTACGATTGTTACTTATGGTGCATTGGTTTATCGGGCAATAAATGCTGCTAAACAATTGGAAGCAGAAGGTTACTCTGTTGAAGTAATAGACATCAGAACAATTGTGCCACTCGATTCAGAGACCATTCTCAATTCTGTTGCTAAAACCAATAAAGTGTTGGTTCTATACGAAGACATCGAATTTTGCGGTTTTGGTGCTGAAATTGCAGCACAAATAGCAGATAAAGCGTTTGAACATTTGGACGCACCGGTTGCTCGATTGGCAGCAACCTACTCGCCAATTGCTTTCGCCGCTCCAATGGAAGATTTTATTCTCCCTAACGATGAAAAAATTCAAAAATCGTTGCGTAAATTACTTGAATATTAACCAATGAATTTGTTTTGAATAAGCTTATTAAACAACCCAAACTCTATTTCTTAATTGGTTTTCCCGTTGTTTTAGGATTGATTGCACTCTTCGGGGTGCCTCAATCCTTTTTTATTTTTGGGAAACAAGATTCTTTGCCAACTTCGGGAACACTTGAATTCCTTGAAACTGAATATGATTTTGGTGAATTTAATGAAGGAGAAACGGTAAAATACCGCTTTGAATTTGTGAATTTGGGTGAGGATGAAGTTCAAATTTCTCAAGTCCGCGCCTCATGTGGGTGTACAACGCCTGCCTATTCAAAAGACCCAATTCCATCGCGTGGAAGTGGTTATATTGATGTTGCTTACAATAGCGTTGGGCGCCCAGGTCCATTCAATAAAAAAATATTTGTAGAAAATACAGGCAATCCTTCACTGATTGTTCTCACAATCAAAGGAACTGCTAAACCTGCTCCATTACAAGGAAAAGATTTATCTACTCAAGGGGGGCTTTTACTATCAGAAGGCTTTATTGAAATAGGAAATTGGGATAAAACCAAAGTGTTTCGGCATGTTCTCAAAGTGCAAAACATGGCGGATTATCCTATCAAAATTTTAGAAACCAATGCGCCAGAATATGTAAAATTAGCCTATCCACCTTATTCTATTTTACCGGGTGAAAAAGTAAATATTAGTGTGTTATTAAACCCGAAAGACTTAGACTCAGGAAAGTTTGCCTTACCGATTACAATAAAAACGAATGATAAGAATCAACCGGAGAAAAAATTTCAATTACAGGGGGTGCTTACAGGTTCATCAACTAAATCAACAGGTCGCTCTCAGATTCAATTCGAGAAAACGTATCTGGATTTGGGTAATGTAATTCAACACGATGTTGTTCCTGTTCAGTTTGTTTTTGCTAATAAGGGAAACTCTACACTTTTAGTAACTGATGTTGAGCCTAGTTGTGGTTGTACTGTAGTTGATTTAATTCGTGGGCGTTATAATCCCGGTCAATCAGATACGCTAAAAATAACGTTTGATGCAGAAGATAAATTCGGCATAATCCGAAAAGAAATTCTGGTAAAAACAAATGATCCGGATAAACCCGAGATTCAACTAGTACTTGAAGCTAATGTAATTGAGCATCCCGATAAGGCTGTTATGGCAGAAATGAGAGCTAAAATGGGGGCTTCTACGTCTATTTTTGAAGGTGATTGCAGAAGCTGCCATGTGGATAGAGGAGTTGGTAAATTTGGCAAAGAATTATATGTGGCAAGTTGCCAAATGTGTCATGGTCCGGCAGGTGTTTTAGATGGAAAACATCATCCTGGAACACAATTTTCCGAAGCATGGCTTGCAGCAATGCCTAAAGATATATTACAGGAGCGAATCGCTGAAGGCACTCCTGATGAAAAGAAAAAGGGCATGATGCCCGGCTTTCAAACTGAATTCGGCGGACCTTTATCACAAAAACAGGTCGAAAGTTTGGTGGCTTATTTAAAATCAATCCCAAAATAACTACAAAATACTACCATGAGTGATTATAGAATTGAAAAAGACTCGATGGGTGAAGTGAAAGTCCCCGCAGATAAATATTGGGGCGCACAAACCGAACGATCCAGAAATAATTTCAAAATCGGGCCTGAAGCATCCATGCCAAAAGAAGTAATTTATGCTTTTGGCTATCTCAAAAAAGCAGCTGCTATTGCCAATCATGAATTAGGTGTGCTTTCAGCAGAAAAAAAAGATTTGATAAGTCTAGCTTGTGATGAAATTATTGCAGGTAAATTAAATGAGCAATTCCCTTTGGTAATCTGGCAGACCGGTTCTGGAACCCAATCAAATATGAACGCCAATGAAGTAATTGCCTATCGAGGCCATGTTTTAAGTGGTGGAAAATTATCAGATGAGAAAAAAGTACTACATCCAAACGACGATGTAAATAAATCCCAATCATCAAATGATACGTACCCTGCGGCCATGCACATAGCTGCTTATAAGCAAGTAGTGGAAATCACGATTCCTGGAATGGAAAAGTTACGTGATACATTAGCTCAAAAAGCAGAAGCATTTAAAAGTATTACAAAAACGGGTAGAACTCATTTCATGGATGCCACCCCATTAACGCTGGGGCAGGAATTTAGTGGTTACGTTCAGCAACTAACGAACTCCATTCGTGCGATAAAAAATGCTCTTGAAATGGTTCGTGAACTTGCAATTGGCGGAACTGCTGTTGGAACCGGACTTAATGCTCCTGATGGATATGATGTATTGGTAGCTCAAAAAATTGCTGAATTAACGGGTTATCCATTTATTACTGCCCCTAACAAATTTGAAGCTTTGGCCGCTCATGATGCTATGGTTGAGCTCTCAGGTGCGCTAAAACGTTCAGCAGTCTCCTTAATGAAAATTGCCAACGATATTCGCATGTTATCATCAGGGCCTAGAAGTGGTATAGGTGAAATCATTATTCCTGATAATGAACCGGGTTCATCCATTATGCCAGGTAAAGTTAACCCTACCCAACCTGAAGCATTAACAATGGTTTGTGCGCAGGTAATGGGTAACGATATGGCCGTTTCTGTGGGTGGATCGATGGGGCATTTCGAATTAAATGTGTTTAAACCTTTAATTGCTGCAAATGTATTGCAATCAGCTCGTTTAATAGGCGATGCTTGCGTATCATTTAATGATAAGTGTGCAGTTGGTATAGAGCCGAATTTGCCAACAATTAAGCGTCACCTCGAAAACTCATTGATGCTTGTAACCGCATTGAATACTCATATTGGTTATGATAATGCGGCAAAAATTGCAAAAAAAGCACACAAAGAAGATAAAACGTTGAGAGAAGCCGCCATCGAGCTTGGCCTTCTCACAAGCGAACAATTTGATGAATGGGTTCGACCGGAAGATATGTGCGGACCGATGAAATAAAATAAAAAAGCCCGTTTATAACGGGCTTTTTTATGTATAAAGTGCATTTAGATAAACAGTAGGTTATCAATAACTAGAGCAATCCAAATAAATGGTTGATAAAACAAAGACGCAAACATAAGCTTTCGCGCAGATAAACTTGATTTTTCTTTTAAATGCAATACGGCGTAAACTGTAAACGCTAACCCTGATATCACGGATAAAACAAGAAATAAATTGTTGGCAATATCAAAATAAGATAAACTTGCGGCAACAGGAATCAATAAGAGGGCACTGATTAGTGAGAACCAGGACGAAATATGTCCTTTGGTATCTTTTTGTGGGAGCATTACAAATCCGGCTTTAGTATAGTCGTCATTACAAAGCCATGCAATAGCAATAACATGAGGTATCTGCCACAAAAATAAAATGGAAAATAGAATCCACATACCGGGTTCGTTGAGTGTTCCGGTTGCAGCAGCCCATCCACCAACAGGTGGCAACGCTCCTGGAATAGAGCCAACAAAAACATTTAAAAATGAGACACGCTTAAGTGGAGTATAAAAACCGAGGTAAAGAATAGTCGTAACAGCACTCATCAGAGCCGCGACAGGATTTACAAAGATAATTAAGTAAGCTAAGCCTGAGATAATTAAACCTGTTGAAAATAAAAGAGCATTTGAAGCTGAAATTCGCTCCATTGGTAACGGACGCTTACTTGTCCGTTTCATCATCTTATCTAAATTGCGCTCAATGTATTGGTTATAAGCTGATGTGCCGGATGCCGTTAAAAATGTTCCTAAAGCAACATGCAAGAACGTTAGGATGTTAAATCCGATGCTTATTGAGCCCATGAAATACCCAACCATCATACTGATTAACACCATTAAGGTAATTCCCGGTTTAGTCAATTGCCAATAGGCTTGCAACAAGTCGTTGCTTTTCGACAAAGAAATAGTTTCCGAATTATGAGGCATCTATCTGTTATTGTAGTGTTAAAACTGCCGTAATTTACCAAAAAAAGACTATTTTTGAGCTATAAATCATCTAAAGAAAAGTAACGTTCCCCCATATATTATGAAATTAAATACCTATCAAAAATTAGCCTTAGTAACTATAGTTGCAACGGTTTTCTTGATTTTGGTTGGTTCCCTAGTCCGTGTGACCGGAGCGGGATTAGGATGTCCGGATTGGCCCAAATGCTTTGGACTTTGGATTCCACCAACTGATGTTGCCCAACTACCTCCTCAGTTTGATGCATCTCAATTTAATCCGATATTGACTTGGATTGAATATGTAAATCGGTTAATTGGAGTTCTTATTGGATTCCTGATTTTACTTACGTTTGCATTTTCCTTTACCTACAGGAAAAAGAAAAAGTCTGTTTTTGTGGCATCTGCTTTAGCATTTGTATTTGTTGTTTTTCAAGGTTGGCTTGGTAAGATTGTAGTAGAAACTGAACTGCATGAAGGCATGATAACTATACACATGGTGATGGCACTAATTATTGTATGTACCCTTTTGTATGCTATCTATCAAAGCTTGAAGAGCATTTTACGTTTAAAATGGAATCTAGCCTTAAAAGCACATTT
>CAZIQX010000010.1:0-12368 GCA_964541325.1 uncultured Chitinophagales bacterium
CTAATACAGTAGCATTTTGACCTTCGCGGAATTGCAACGGCAATACGCCCATTCCAACCAGATTTGAACGGTGAATACGCTCAAACGACTCTGCAATCACAGCTTTGATGCCCAACAAGAAGGTGCCTTTTGCCGCCCAGTCGCGTGATGAACCGGTTCCGTATTCTTTTCCGGCTAAAGCTACTAATGGCGTTCCACTTTCTTTGTATTTGATGGATGCTTCATAGATGCTTGTTACTTCGCCGGTTGGCAAGTAGGTTGTCATTCCACCTTCGGTGCCCGGAGCCATTTGGTTTTTCAAACGGATGTTTGCAAAGGTTCCGCGAGTCATGATGCGGTCGTTTCCACGGCGTGAACCATAGGAATTGAAATCGTCTTCAGCAACGCCGTTTTCTTGTAAGAATTTACCGGCAGGTGATGATTTTTTGATATTACCGGCAGGAGAAATGTGGTCAGTTGTGATGGAATCACCTACTTTTACCAACACGCGAGCGCCTTCAATAGCTTTAATGGGTTGCAATTCCATACTTAAATCCACAAAGAATGGAGGTTCTTGGATGTACGTTGATTTTTCATCCCAATCAAATAATTCGCCACCGGTAACAGGAATCGCATTCCAATCTTCATTCGAGTCTGCAATGCCGTTATACATTTTGTGGAAGATATCCGGACGAACCGCATTATCTAAGTGAGCGGCAATTTCTTCGCTTGTTGGCCAAATATCTTTTAAATAAACCGGATTTCCTTGTTTGTCGGTGCCGATTGGATCGTTTACCAAGTCGATATCAACGGTTCCGGCGATCGCATAAGCCACAACCAATGGAGGAGAAGCCAAATAGTTGGCTTTTACATTCGCGTGGATGCGTCCTTCGAAGTTGCGGTTTCCGGAAAGTACACCGGAAACAATTAAGTCACCTTCTTTAATGGCTTTTTCAACGGCATCGGGTAATGTACCTGAGTTACCGATACAAGTTGTACATCCGTAACCAACTAAGTTAAATCCGAGTTGATCTAAGTACGGTGTTAAACCTGCTTCGTTCAAATATTCGGTTACTACACGAGAGCCCGGAGCTAACGAGGTTTTCACATAAGGTTTTACTCTCAAGCCTTTTTCAACGGCTTTTTTGGCTACGATTCCTGCGCCCAACATTACACTAGGGTTTGAGGTGTTCGTACAGGATGTGATAGCAGCGATAACCACATCACCATGATGCATTTCAACGGTTGTTCCGTTTTGATATACCCCTTTGTTAGCTAGTTTATCCTGTGAAAGCGAGAATCCTTTGGTTGCTTCGGTGCTTGTCAACGATTTGTTGAATTCGGTTTTAACGTCTTTTAAAGCAACACGGTCTTGTGGACGCTTTGGTCCGGCCAAGGAAGGCTCAACAGTAGATAAATCGAGGAATAAAGTATCGGTGAATACCGGATCTGCGGTTTCGTCGGTGCGGAAAAGACCTTGTAATTTGCAATAGCGCTCAACGAGTTGTACAGTAGCTTCATCACGACCGGTTCTTCTCATGTAACGGAGTGATTCCTCATCAATCGGGAAGAAGCCCATTGTTGCGCCGTATTCAGGAGCCATGTTTGCAATGGTTGCGCGGTCAGGTAAGCTCATATTGCTGATACCATCCCCATAAAACTCAACGAATTTACCAACTACGCCTTTTTTGCGAAGCATTTGAACAATCGTGAGGGTAACGTCGGTTGCGGTAACACCTTCTTTTGCTTTTCCGGAAAGTTTGAAACCGATAACTTCAGGCAATAACATGTAAATGGGCTGACCTAACATAACGGCTTCTGCTTCAATTCCGCCTACACCCCAGCCTACGATACCAAGACCGTTAATCATCGTGGTGTGAGAATCTGTTCCTACTAAAGAATCAGGATAAGCCACAATGCTGTCGTCTTCGGGACGTGTCCAAACACCTTTTGCAAGATGCTCTAAGTTAACCTGATGCACAATACCGCGTCCGGGAGGAACTACACCGAAATTATCGAACGCTTTTTGTCCCCAGCGTAGGAATTCATAACGCTCCATATTGCGCTCAAATTCTTTTTTTACGTTGAACATGAAGGCATATTCAGAACCAAAGGTATCAACCTGAACGGAGTGGTCGATAACGAGGTCAACGGGAACAACGGGATTAATTTTTTTGGGATCGCCACCAAGGCGTTTCATAGCAGAGCGTAAAGCGGCCAAATCCACTACCGCGGGTACGCCTGTAAAGTCTTGAAGCACAACGCGCGCCGGTTTGAAAGGGATTTCAACGTCTTCCACTTGTTGAGGATTGAAGGAAGCTACTTTTTTTACATCGGCTTCTTCAACAATGTAATTATCACATTCTCTTAAAACAGCTTCCAACAAAACCTTGATGGAAAAAGGGAGTTTATGAATGCCAGGATAACCTTGTTCAGCGAGTTTATCCAGTGAATAGGCATAAGCCTTTCCGGAACCGGTATCAAACTGAACTCGCGTTCCGAAGTAATCTTTTCTGCTCATAGTGGAGATGTTAACAAATTGAGGTTTGGTTTAAATAGTGCCGTAATATAGGGAATAAAAGCGATTTTTTATTCTTAAAAGGTAGAAAGGTGTATAGTTATGGAGGTTTAAAGGCAGTAGCAGGGAGTATGGAATATGGTGTAAGGATACTCAATATTTCTTCAGGTAAATTTCTTCTATCAAGAATTGTTTTGAGATGGAAACTCCTCTTCATTCAAAATATGCTGACTCAAATAACACAAAAGTATATTTCAGAAATCCGATTCGAAGTAAAACGACATCGAAGATACCACAAAGTGAAAAACCGCGCAGCGATACCGAAGGAACCTCGCAGCGAAATCCGAAATCCTCCCATTTCTTACGCTTTTTTACAGCATCAGCAAGTTGAGGCTTTTATTTTGACACCACTTACAGTTGTCGAACCTTCATCGTTCAGCACTAAAATTAAAACACGCTCTATGTTAAAAGAGCTATCGTGATAAATACAAGAAATCCATCACGATGAATTAAAAATCAGCGTTTCTGCAGCTGAAAATTCAATCCTATGCATGGTATAGATATTCTCATTTTTGTTGTTTATTTCCTGGTGATGTTGGGCGTTGGCGTGTACTTCATGCGAAAAAACCAGTCAAACGAAGATTATTACGTGGGTGGACGTTCCATGGGAGCGTGGCATGTGGGCATGTCGGTTGTGGCTACCGATGTTGGTGGAGGATTTTCCATTGGATTGGGCGGTCTTGGATTTATGATTGGTATTTCCGGTTCGTGGATGCTTTTTACCGGACTCATTGGTGCGTGGTTAGCCGCTATTTTCCTTATTCCAAAAGTAACGGCAATTGGTCGAGAAGTGAACTTATTCACTTTCCCTCAAGTATTCGATTATTTTTTTAACAAACGAGTAGGTTTATTGGCCGGAATCATATCAGGAATTGGCTATATCGGGTTCACAAGTTCGCAAATTTTAGCCGGCGCCAAACTCGCATCCGCCACCTTCGACGGACTTTCTCTCACACATGGAGTTATTTTGATGGGTTTGATAGCCGTTATTTACACGGTTTTGGGTGGCATAAAAGCAGTGATTTACACCGATACCATTCAATGGGCCATACTCATTTTTGGATTAGTTGGCATCGGGCTTCCACTAGGATATTACGCTATTGGAGGATGGGCGGCCGTTACCGCTACGTTAAGTCCGGAGTTTACGCAGCTAACGAATATTTCCTGGCAAGATTTAGTGAATTGGGCGGTTACCATTATCCCGATTTGGTTTGTCGGCATGACTCTCTATCAACGCATTTATGCCTGTAAATCAGAAAAAGAAGCAAAAAAAGCCTGGTTTATTGCCGGTTTACTTGAATATCCCATCATGGCGTTTATGGGGGTTTTATTGGGATTATTTGCCCGGGTAGCATTTGAACAGGGAGCATTTGCGGAGTTTGGATTCAGCTCCTTGGATTCGATGGACGCCGAGATGGGATTACCCCTTTTTCTAAAATCGATTTTACCGTTTGGTTTATTGGGATTGATGTTATCGGCGTATTTCAGTGCGATTATGTCAACGGCGGATAGTTGCTTAATGGCCGCTTCGGGCAATGTAGTAACCGATATAGCTGAACGCTTTTTCAAGATTGATGAAACCAAAGCCTTACGACTCTCTCAATGGGCAACCTTGGCTATTGGATTGTTAGCCATTGGCTTAGCAGTAAGCATGACCAATGTATTAGAGCTTATGTTATTATCCTATGCATTCATGGTTTCGGGATTATTTGTTCCCATAATCGGGGCACTATATTGGAAAAAATCGAGTTCGGTTGGAGCGTTATTAGCCATGATAGGTGGGGGAACTACAACCATCGCCCTGAGTTTTTCCGGCATTAACGTACCGTTTGGATTAGATCCTAACGTGTTTGGGATTAGTGTGAGTTTGATTTTGTTTGTGGTAGGAAGTTTGGTTTGGCGGGAAGATTAGCCATTTTCTATTTGATTCCCTTTCGGGCTTTGGTTACTATCACACAGAATAAAACTCTTTGATTATGCTCCAAACCCTTACCCAACTCCGCCGGTATTTGCATCAACATCCTGAAGTTTCCGGAAATGAAATTCAAACTCAGGCCTATCTCAAGAATTGGATGGTGGAGCGCGGTTTATCGGTAAGAGAAGTCGGTCGGTACGGATTGCTCATCGAACAAAAACATCAACAAGCAACTAAGAAATTTTTGATTCGAGTGGATTGTGATGCCTTGCCTATTCAGGAAGTCAGCGATATTCCACACAAATCTTCGTTTGCAGGCGTGATGCATGCTTGTGGTCACGACGGACACACCACTTCGGGCATCGGATTGGCACTCAACCTGCACCAAACTCCACTAATAAACACTCAAGTTGATGTACTTATCCAACCGGCTGAAGAAAATGGGGAAGGCGCTCTATCTATCTTACATGATGCTGATTTCGATATATCGCAATACAAAGCCGTAATCGCTTATCACAACTTACCGGGTTATCCGCTTCATCAAATTGTAACCAAAAAAGGGGCATTCACAACGGCTGTAACCACGATTATCATTAAACTAAACGGAAAAACGTCGCATGCGGCTGAACCTGAACATGGTATCAATCCTGCGGTGGCAATGGCGGCAATCACGCTTGAAACACAGCAATTAGTAAAAAATGATGTGCACGATTTACGATTAATCACCCCTGTTTATACCTCAATGGGTTCCAAGTCGTATGGTGTTTCTGCCGGATATGGTGAGTTGCATTTTACGGTGCGTTGTTTAACCAATGCCGAATTGGACGAGGCGTGTGAAATGATTCAACAATTGGCCAACAAACATGCGCTTAGTCATCAATTAACAATTTCGTTTGATTTTGCAGAGACGTTTCGATCGATTCAAAACGATGGACATGTTGTGGATGTTATCGAGCAGGCAGCTATTAAAAACGGTTTTTCGCTTATTCAGCGTGATGCGCCGTTTAAATGGGGCGAGGATTTTGGTTTGTTTACCGAACACATTCCCGGTGCCATGTTTGGTATAGGTTCAGGGGAACATCACCCCGCTTTACACAATCCTGATTTTGATTTTCCGGATGAAATTTTGGATTCGGCCATCAAGCAATTTTATGAAACGGTAAACGTCTTGTGTAAATCGTCCTGAACCCAATGGTTAGATCATATCCCTAAAAAAAATACAGTCGGATTATGATTTTTTGAAATAACGTACGTTGGGTAGGTTCTCGAAATCAACATCCTGAGTCCAAAGAACGGCATCATTTAATAATGCTGTTGCATAAATCAGGCTGTCTGCCATGGGGATTTTATATTTCAAACTAAGTTGAGCACCAAATAGTGCAATATCAGTAGTTACTTCAATAATATTGGCTTGTTTCATGGCAGTAATAGCTTCTACTGCATGTGATTCATTAACAACCCGTGAATTCCTCTTTTAGACTTTATATACAGAAATACTTGAAACGATGAATTCTGATTTATTGAGAATCACGTTTTCAAAAGAAGTCACATTTGGGCCATCAACAAAAAACTCAATCCAACCCGAAGAATCCAATACTATCACAATCGATCACCTTCACGTTCAATTTCTAGCTCATATCCTTTTAAAAAACCACGGTATTGCTTTAGCGGTTTTACCGGAACAAGTTCAATTCTATTACCTAAATCGATCACTTCGAATGATTGACCCGGTGAAAAACCGTGCTTTTCACGAATTTCTTTAGGAATTACTACTTGATATTTCGGAGATAGTATTACGGATTTCATATCGTACAAAAAGTGTTACCAATTTCTAGAATCGATGTTACCTATTGAAGTAAACAATTTCAAGCTTATTTTTTTTGCATGATTAAACGAGTTCCCCTATCCTAAAAACAAAAAATGTTTGATTCTTCTCGTTTAGAACTATCCAAAGAAGCCGTAAGACACAATATTCAATTTTTACAAACGCACATTGCCCCGCATGCAGAGGTTTCAAGTGTAGTAAAAGGAAACGCATACGGACACGGCTTACATATTTATCCCCGATTAGCTTTTGAAGCAGGAGTGCGTCATTTTTCGGTATTTAGTGCATCAGAAGCTTATGAGTTGAGACAAATTCTCCCAACCGAAACTCGTATTATGATTATGGGTGATGTTTCCGACGAAGCGTTAGAATGGGTGATTACCGAACACATCGAATTTTTTGTGTTTACCAAAGAGCGTCTTCTAAAAACCATAGAAATTGCCAAGAAAATTGAGCGTAAGGCTTTTATTCATCTCGAATTTGAAACGGGAATGAACCGAACCGGATTTTCAGTACAAGAGTTAACCGAAATTACTCAATGGATTCTCGAACATGCATCCTGTCTCCATGTGAAAGGCTTTTGTACGCATTTTGCAGGTGCTGAAAGCATGCAGAATTGGGAGCGGATTCAACATCAAAAAGCTCGTTTTTACGCGTCAATGGAGCAGGTGCAATCTCAATCTTTGCATGCAGATGAAGTGCATACGTGTTGTTCTGCGGCTTCGGTTCGTTTGCCCGATATGCATCATGATTTGGTTCGTATTGGCATTATGCAATATGGTTTTTGGTCGAGCCCGGAGGTGTTTTCAGAATTCGCATCTAAACATGAAATCCATAACGACCCGTTACAGAGGGTGATTCGCTGGACAAGCCGGGTGATGAGTACAAAATGGGTGGAAGAAGGTGAGTTTATCGGATATGGATCAACGTATTTGGCGCAAAAAAGAACCCCGATAGCTATTGTACCGATTGGATATTCTCACGGATTTTCGCGTTCGTTAAGTAATCAAGGGCGGGCAATTTTGCATGGAAAACGAGTTGCAGTTATCGGCATAGTAAATATGAATTGTCTGGCTTTGGATATCAGTGATGTGGCTGAAACTGTTGAAACCGGTGATGAAGTTGTTTTAATTGGCCGACAAGGAGATATGGAAGTTTCGGTGGCTTCTTTCGGTGAATTGAGCGAACAACTGAACTATGAATTACTGACTCGCCTCCCGGTTGATATTCCCCGAGTTGCGGTGTAATTCTTCAATTTTATAGGGAATTCCATATTCTAAATTTTTTTTATAAAAAATAGTAGAATATAATTGAAAAGTTGAATTCTGTTGAATATCGTCATGTATCAATTCCAATATCTCATATTGTTTTCTAATACTAAGATTCTTTAACAGTTTCAAAAGTTCTAAAAATGAATAATTGTTATCTGAAGAAAATAACACTGAATTGACAAAATAGGGTAAATCAAAACGTTGAAGAGAAGGAGATATAAATGAGATATCTTCATAACCAACATAAGAATCAATGGCTGTAAAACAGGATTTACACTCCATGCTAATATAAATCAAGTGTGAATTATTTGGCCTTTCAAAGTTTATTAATTGGATAAGAATTGACAACAAAAGAATCATTTTCTAGGGTAATCAAATAAAGAAATTGTTCAGATTTAGATATGGATAATAATTCTTTTTTAAAATCATAAATGATAGATGATTGAGTAGTAGATTTATGTAATCTTATTTTATGAATAAATCTTCCCATACTATTGTTTTCATCAGTGCTTTTCTTTCCTGAGTAGATTCCATAAAAAGTAGAATTTGAGAAGTCAAAATCAATGTAATTTATTATTGTTTCTGAAGTATGTATGATGGAACCCGATTCGAAATCATAATCAAAACTTGAGACCTTGACTGTGGAGTCTTTATTCATCTCATAAGAACTAAGAGTTTCGATGTCATGAAATTTAATACTATTTATATAACGATGTGTAGTTATAAACTTTTTCGTATTAATGAGTTCAATTTTATGTTGATTTATGTGATGATTGCTTTGAACAGGTATGTCTTTTTTGAAAAGCTCCAGCTCAAAATGCTTGGTCCATTTTTTGCTAATTAAATCGTACTTATAAATTAAATCCGGATTTGAGTAAAATCCACTTACAACTATTGAGTTTGAGTTAATAGATAATGAAACGGGAAATCCAATTTTATTATCAAAAAATACAGTTTCATTTAAGGATAATTTTTCAAGCTCATAAATATCAATTTTCGCTAATTTTGGATCTAAAACGGCAAGTTTATTTTTATAAACGTCAATATCTGCAACGGCGCGATATTCACCATCTCCTCCACCTTTTTTCCCAAAACGTTTATATGCATTTTTTTGTTTATCCCAATACAGTAAATGGTAAGGATTAGCAAGTTCAACTATAATTAAACTATTATCAAAGGATTCAATTTTTTTTGCAATAGAAATAGAATCACTTATTTGTTCTTTTATTAGAAATGTTTCATCTATTGATAGTCGCTGTTGTTGATTACTTTTTTCAGTTGAACATGAAATGAAAGTGCTGATAATTAGTAGAATTGGTAGTAGCTTCATATTTTTAAAAAAGTACACTACTTTCAAAAAAAATAGTGTACTGTTAATTAACGTTTACTGAATAGTAGTTATAGGTTTATTTTCGACCCATTTGTGATCTATGAAATATTCTGATCCTCTAGAGCACATATATCCTATTTCGTATTTACAAGAATGATCCAATGCATTTGATTGTTCAACAGAAATACTGTTTAATATAGCAATAATTAAAAAATCAAAAGGGTTGTTTAGGAGGTTTTTTTTTATTTTATTCGTATAACCAATATATTTTGTTATTGTTAGTTTAGGAATCAAAATTGTAAAAAAAAAAAATACAGATGCAAGCCTTTTATAAATTGATTTTCCTCGTTTTTCTTACTCTCTCATTTAGCTGTAAAGACAAATCCGAATCTACACCATCCGGACCAAAATTTGAGCCGCCTGATGGAAGTGCGCTCTTCATTTTGGGTCAATCTCACAACTCGGAAATGAGTACCTACATTTCATCATTTTCACGATTGCCTGTACCTGCCGGTTTTTCTTATTACACCAATCTCAATTATGGAATCCCTAACGCCGATGTAGAACGTTTTGAGGATTTTTGTGAGCAATATCCGAACACCGTTTTGCAAGTTGCTATTTGGACAGGCGGTGATTTTTCATTTACTCGTCCGGGATACTACTTGGATGAAATCGTACGTGGTGAAAAAGATCAGGGAATTCGTCAGTTAGCCGAAACGGTTAAAAATCTTGATCGCCCGGTTTTCATTCGTTTTGGGTACGAGTTTGATGGCCGACACAATGCCTATCCGCCCGAGAAATACAAAGCCGCTTACCGCTATTTTGTGGATAAAATGCGCGAATGGGGTGTTAGCAATGTCGCTTATGTTTGGCATTCGTGGGGTGTAACTCCTTATTATGGAACCGATGAATTTCCTGAGGAATATCCTGCCTTACCGGAAGGGCAAACCGCAACGTACGATTTATGGTATCCGGGTGATGAGTATGTGGATTGGACAGCTATTTCCATTTTTGGAACCGGTTGGGGCAATTTGCTTACCAATTCATCGATCCAAAGTTTTATTGAATTATCTAAAACGCATGATAAACCAATTATGATTTCTGAAGCCGCTGCCATTAAAACATCGAATACAATTGATAGAACATGGCGTATTCCAAATGCCAATTGGTTTAACAATGTATTTGCGTTGATGAATGCGCATCCTGAAATTAAAGTGCTAACCTACATCAATGTGGATTGGACAGAACACAATCCCAATGATACCTGGGGAAATACCCGAATACAGGCGGCTTCATCAGATATTATTGATGTGTGGGTGAATGGAGTTTCCCGTTTTGATCATGCAAGTGATAGCCTTTATGAGCGAATCGGATATAAATAAATTGAGATTAAGATGTTGAACGATTAAAAGTAAAAACACAGTTCATAATTTTTGGTTGATCTAAGAATTCATGAGAGTCGAGGGAGTTTTTAAAAGCTAATCTCTAACGTTTTTTGATGTTAATAAGGAATGGTAAAGAGGCTAAAACCACTAAAGTATTACGATTGGTTTGCTTCTTTAGTTAAAAATGTTCAGAGTATGTTCACAATAATCGTATTTTCCAGCCATGAAAAAAGTGCTTCATGTCGATTTAGGACGAATGGATTATCAGACCTGTTGGGACTTGCAAAAAAAGGTGCAGGCGAAAATCATGCAGGAAAAACGAGCAAAACAACAAGGTGAAATCAGTGAATCAGATCGACTTCCTGATGTATTGTTTTTTGTAGAGCATCCACATGTGTACACACTGGGAAAATCAGGCGATGAAAATCATTTATTAGCAAATGAGGACTTTTTAAAACAAATCGGTGCTACGTATGTGCCAATCGATCGAGGAGGAGATATCACTTATCATGGTCCCGGTCAGTTGGTAGGATATCCGATTTTAGACTTAGACCGCTACTTTACAGATTTGCACAAATACCTTCGTTATTTAGAAGAAGTAATGATAAAGGTCTGTAATGATTATGGTTATGAAGCCGGAAGAAAAGAAAAATTGACCGGAACTTGGGTTGGCGAAGAAAAAATCTGCGCAATGGGTGTAAAGTGTTCTCGATGGGTTACATTGCATGGGTTTGCATTGAACATGAACACAGATTTAAACTATTTCAATTACATCGTGCCGTGCGGAATAACAGATAAAAGTGTAACAAGCTTACAAAAATTACTCGGCAAACCCGTTGATGAGCAAGCGGTTAAAGAAAAAGTATTAGCACATTTCTCGGATTTGTTTGATGTGAAAATCGAAAAAATCACCATAGACGAGTTGTTGCCACGAATTCACGAATGATTTATAGATGTACTTCATTCATACATTCGTGGCAAACTTATTTTTTAGTCTGACACAACTCTACTAACACACCGTTTGTCGTTTTGGGATGAACAAAAGCAACCCATTTATGATCAGCGCCACTTGTTGGTTCATCTTGTAATAGGTGAAAACCGGCATCTTTAAGGCGTTTCATTTCTGCTCGAATATCTTCCACTTCGTAGGCCACATGATGCATTCCTTGTCCTTTTTTTTCGATATAAGTAGCAATTACTGAATCCGGTGCGGTGGCACCAAGAAGCTCAATTTTAGATTCACCCACCTTAAAGAAGGCTGTATCTACTTTTTGCGAAGCTACTTCTTCCCGTTTATAACACGCCGTATTTAATAATATTTCCCATGTTTTAATGGATTCTTCAAGATTGGAAACGGCTATGCCAATGTGTTCAATTCGTTGCATCATACTTATACAATTTGGTGAATGAATTCGTAGAAATTACGAAAAGTGCTAACTAGCATTTGGAAAAATCATCGAATTGAAAACACGTAATTAGCATTAAGAATTTATAACACTGCTCAACATGCGTAGTTAGTTTCTTAAAAATTAAAATTGCATGAAGTTAAAAGTTGAAGCGGTCATGTTTAGAATCGCTTAAAAAATTAGGTTGTAAATCATTACTTTGCCAGCTAAATTAAGTAATCAGAACTTAGCTGCTACAACTTAATTCTTGTTTCCAATTAAAATTAAGGTAATTTTTTAGGATCTCTTTTTTGATGAAAGCAGGATAATATTCTAACTCGTTTAAAATCTTCATTTATAATGTAATGCAACGAATAAGGAAATTTTTTTAATGGTATCATTCTGATATTTTTGTAATTCACCTCAAAAAATGGATTGGATTCTAAAATGCGAAATGCATTTGACAAATTATCAATAAAATGAGTTGGCGCATCATCATCGTAAAGTGAGTAAAAATTAATAGCCTGTTCAATTTCTTTTATAGCACGAGGTGAGACAAGTATCTTATAGTCCATACTTTTTTTTAAGTAAGGCTAAAGTGTCATCAGCTGTTAAGTAAGTACTTTCGTCTTCTCTTAATCTCTCCTCTAAGATGTCTATTAATGAATCACTTAACTCATTATTGGTCTCACTGTCTTCA
>CAZIQX010000010.1:12378-16225 GCA_964541325.1 uncultured Chitinophagales bacterium
TAATTGTTATTGCTTTAGATTTATATAACGATTTAACAGAATCTAAGAAGTCTGTGTTTATATCTTGTGCAGATTTCAAATGATAGGTAGAGTTCATTATAATTCGATTTTGTAAATGCAGGTATTTTTATAAAACAGGCAGAAATATCTTATAAGAAACTTTGTTCAATGTAGTTAATGTTACCTATTCAATCAAGAAATGAAAAGTTTAAACTTTCATATCTATAGAACAAAACCTAATGCTTTATTAGCCTCCACATCTCAACATCCCTCAAAAAATCGCACAATATTCGTTTACTCCATTCGTTAACGCGCCCGAAAAAAGGCCTTTTGTCGTTTGTGATGTTCACGCTATTTTCAGGCCGCATTAAAAAATAAACCATCATTTAAGGTAAAAATTCACTTATGGGAATTTCCGTACAACACCTCACAAAGGAGTATGGGGCTCAACGTGCTGTTGATGACATCAGTTTTGAGGTAAAAACGGGCGATATTGTGGGTTTTCTTGGTCCAAACGGTGCCGGGAAAAGCACCACGATGAAAATTATTACCTGCTATTTGCGTCCAACCTCCGGAACGGTTAATCTCGACGGATACTCAATCGACGAGCACCCCAACGAAGTAAGAAAACGCATCGGCTATTTGCCGGAAAACAATCCACTCTACCTCGAAATGAGTATTGTGGATTATTTGGCGTACTCAGCTGAACTCAATCAAGTACCTAAAATCCGCATTCAGCAACGCATTCGCGAAATGATTGAAATTACCGGCTTAACCCGTGAACGTCATAAATTAATCGGGGAATTGTCGAAAGGGTATCGCCAACGTGTGGGTTTGGCACAAGCACTTATTCACGATCCTGATGTACTTATTCTTGATGAACCAACTACCGGTCTCGATCCGAACCAAATTATCGAAATTCGCTCGTTGATAAAGGAAATCGGAAAAGAAAAAACCATCATGCTTAGTTCCCACATTTTGCAGGAAGTGGAAGCAACTTGCGACCGAATCATCATTATCAACCAAGGTCAGATTGCAGCGGATTCAACTACGGCTGAGTTAAAACGCCGGGCAAGTGGAGCCGAGCGAATCAAAGTTCAGATTACAGGAAATGGGTCTTCTGTGGGTGATGCCATTCTTGGTTTACCTGCCGTTGCCGCTTTAGAGCGCGATCACGATGAAAAAGAAGAATTCTGGCTCGTTGATGCCAAGCCGAACCAACCGGCACGTGAACAAATTTTTAAACTTTGTGTGGAGAAAAACTGGATTTTGATGCAAATGACTCCGGTTCATACCTCACTCGAAGACATTTTCCGTAAACTTACCAACAAAAATTGACAAGGAGATTATGCAAACTATTTGGTCAATTACCCGTCGGGAGCTTAACGGATTTTTTGATTCACTTATGGCCTACATCATCATTGTGGTGTTTTTAGGATTAAGTGGATTCTTTACCTGGCTCTCTGCAAACAACGTTTTCTTTTCCGGACAAGCTCAATTATTCGGTTTCTTCGGAATCTCTTATTGGACGCTTTTCTTCTTTATTCCAGCGATTACGATGCGCTCTTTGGCAGAAGAAAAGAAAACCGGAACCATTGAATTATTGGCAACCAAACCCATCACCGAACTACAAATCGTACTCGGAAAATGGATGGCAAGCTGGATTCTTGTAATTCTTTCCCTCGTGCCAACATTAATGTACTACATCACCTTAGCGAATTTGGGAAATGTGGATCATGGCGGTATTTGGGGCGGATATGTAGCCTTAATTCTGATTTCAGCTGTTTATGTAGCTATCGGAACTTTTGCATCGAGCATCACCAATAATCAAATTGTGGCGTTCATTTTGGCCCTTTTTATAAGCTTCTTTTTCCAGTTGCTGTTCGATGTTTTAGCGCCCGTTCTGCCTGATGCACTTTCAAATTTAGCTGCCTATCTGAGTTTTTCTTCTCACTTTGATATCATGTCGCGCGGGGTTTTTGCCCTTGATAACGCCTTGTATTTCATAAGTGTAACTGCAGTTGGAATTATTTTAGCAACCGCTTCACTTAAAAGGAGAGTTTGGTCATGATGAATGGATTTTTACACACCAAAAAAGAAGGCCTCATTCAAATCGGACTCATTTTGGGTATCCTGATTTGTTTGAATTATTTGGCGGATAGTTTCATTGTACGTCTCGACCTTACCGACGATAAACGCTATACCTTAAGCGAAGCAAGTGAGGATATCGCGAAGTCGGTGATGAATCCTATCACCGTGGAAGGATATTTTTCGGAAGGATTACCACCACAATTAGCGGATGTGCAGCGTCAATTCCGTGATTTCTTGGATGAATATCGTGCCTACTCGGATGGAAACGTGGAATATACGTTTGTGAATCCCAACGAAAACGAACAGGTTGAACAGCAAACCCAACAAAAAGGCATTCAGCCCATTTTGATTGATGTTCGTGAACGTGATCAGGTATCTCAAAAGCGTGCTTACCTTGGAGCGATTTTTAAATACGGTGAAAAGCAGGAAGTGATTCCCTACATTCAGCCCGGTGCGGCTATGGAATACACGATTTCAAGCACGATTAAACGGTTAACCGCCGTTACCAAGCCAACTATCGGTTTGGTTGATGCAGGTGGAACGGCAGGTTTGGATGAAATGCCTCAACTAGGCGAAGTTTTGTCGCAACAATATGTGGTAGAACCACTTAGCGGACTCGATACGGCTGATGTTCCCGCCAATATTGAAGTAATTATGGTGGTTCGTCCTACTGAGCAACTCAGCAACAATGTTCTAAAAGCGATCGATCAGCATATCATGCGTGGCGGTAAAGCTGTATTTGCGGTGAATCGCGTGAATACGAACATTCAAGCAGGGCAGGCTTCCGTGTTGAATACGGGAATTGAAACCTTGTTAGCGGCTTACAAAACTCCCCTTAATGCCGACCTGTTACGGGATGTTAATGCCAATACGATTGGGGTCCGTCAACAACGTGGTATGTTTCAATTCGTGAACCAGGTGAAATATCCATATTTGCCGTTGATTGCCAACTTTGGAGAACATCCTATTTCCAAAGGACTTGAAACAATCGTGATGAATTTCACTTCAACCCTCGATTTAACGTTAGCTGATACCACCATTAAAGTTACAGGTTTAGCTTTCAGTTCTGACCGTTCAGGTACAGCTCGTGGTTTTTTTGATATCAATCCGTTTCAGGAATGGCAGGAGTCCCAATTTAACGAGCGCAATTTACCGGTTGCGGCTTTGGTGGAAGGTCAGTTTAATTCAGCTTTTGCCGAAAACGACTCTATTCAAGTTGCTATGAAACGCAGTTCGAAAACAGGGTTTGTGGTTATTGGTGATGGTGATTTGGTGGTGAATGGAAGCGGCGAACAAGCCCAAATGATGCCTGAGGATAACATCAATTTGGTAGCCAATGCCGTTGATTATCTCGCTGATGATACCGGATTACTTACCTTACGCACCAAAGGAATCACGAATCGTCCACTCGAACAAGTGGAAGAGGGAACCAAAGTGATGATTAAATATGCAAACGTGTTTGTTCCCATTCTTTTGGTGATTCTGTATGGATTTGTTCGTATGCAACGCAAAAAAGCTCAACGCAGAACTTGGTTAGAAAAAGGAGTGTAAAATGACTCAAGCCACAAAAACCTTAGGAATACTTTTCGCAGTGTCGGTTTTGCTGGTTGTGCTTCGTGTTACGTTTAAAAGTACCGGCAATAGCGAAGCCTTAAGCGGAACTGTTCTTTCATTTGATAAAGCAAAAGTAAATCGTTTAGAAGTTAGAACACAGGCGAACGGACTCATCACACTACAAAAAACAATGAGCGGTTGG
>CAZIQX010000010.1:16235-30204 GCA_964541325.1 uncultured Chitinophagales bacterium
ACGAGTCCGATTTCAGTCGTTATCAGGTGGATTCCACCGGAACGGAAGTGCGTCTGTTCGATGGAAACAGCGAATTGGCCGGACTCGTAGTTGGTCGTTTTCAGTTTGTGAGTCAGCAGGAGTTTAATACGTATGTACGAGCAGTTGATAACAACGAAGTGTTAGCTGTAAATGGTTTTATCTCGTCAAATTTCAACAAAAATGTGGATGGATGGCGCGATAAAAACGTATGGGATGCTGATTCAAAATCCATTACTCAAATAGATTTCAGTTTCCCTGGTGACAGTTCGTTTACGATGCGAAAAGTAGCCGAAAATGCATGGGTTTCCGGCATGGATACCTTGTCGATTTCCCGTGTAAATCAAGCGGTTAATCAATTAGCGAAATTGAAAGCAACTGGTTTTTCCTATGATGAAACTCCCGAAACATTTGGTACATCCAATCTGCATTTTGTTACCCATCTTGACAATGGAATCAAGCAGGAATTATGGTTAAAACCAAGCGGAGAAACCGAATTCTTAGCAAAGGCAAGTGGATTTGATTTCGTGTTTAAACTGAATAAAAGCAGTTTAACTAATTCCTTGTTACGTGGTAAATCGTATTTTAAGAAATAAAAAAGGCTGCAAATGCAGCCTTTTTTATTAAATATTGATAAGCCTTTCCTCAATTGGTATTACTCTTTTCTTAAATAGCCAATAGATTGATATTATGGGTGACCAAAATATGAAGAAAGTCCACAATAGCGATTGAATTAAAATTTTTAAAAAATCACTTGCTTTTAAATCACCAGAAAGTGATTTAATCTTGCTTATTGATTTAAATAAAATCAGATTGATTAAGAAAAGCATGATTAAATATTTTGATTTTATCAAATCAAAATTACTACTAGACCCCTCAGGAAATAAATCAAAAGTACTATTCAGAAAAACAATACTTATTATAAATGACAAACTTGAAATAATTAGAATTGTAAAACTACTTTTTAAGTATTTCATATTATCTCCTTATTACAATTAGAAAAATAAGCAAGCTATTCCACATGAAATAGCAAAGATAGCACCACACATAGGCGCCATTACAAAGCAAGTTATTTGAACTATTGTACCATCTTTGCCTGAAAATGCATCTTCAAATAATTCTACAACACATTCGTCCCAACATGCTGCCACACTAGGATTGTGGTAAACTTTCTTTTTTATGACGTCACCATCATTGTTCATTCCCAAAATGGAAGAACTCAATAAATTTCCATCTTCCATGTAAATATTAATTTCAGACATCATGCGATTCTCACTAATAAGGCCGGTTGATACGGTTTCCAAGTAAAAAAATACAATTTCTTCTTTATTACTAGGCCTTTCAAAGTTTACATAAGAGACTCGCGAATAAATTGAATCAGTGTTTTGACTAGTTGAGCGTTTATTCAAACTTGTTGTTGAATTTGATTCAAGTTCAGTAACTATCATTTCTGATAAATTATCTGCACGATCCGAAAAACTTATTCTATAACTCGTTCGATAATTTTCATTTGTTTTTTTCAAATTTAAACGTTCAAAAAAAGCATGTTTAGTTAAATCAATCTGGTATTTCCCATCTTTGTATTCATCTAATTTGATTTTTGAGATACTACTGACCCCATTCATTCTATAGAGTTTATTTATGGATTCGTCATTACATGTAATACATAAATCATCTGATTCAATCAGATTAGATTTATTTGAATTACAGTTATTTAATAAAACTCCTATTAGTAAAAAGAGAATTAAGTTTAATTTTGTTTTTGAGAGTTTTTGAGAGTTTTTGAGAGTTAACATGTTTCCTCGTTTTTTAATAAATGTTATGTTTTCGTAATCACCTTATTTAAAGGCAAGGTGAATTTATAAGTTTTTGTAAATAACTCCAAATTGTAATAAGTTATTAAAATATTTATTATAGTTTGGAGTTATTTAACACTTAATTTTTAAGTGTTTTACATTTGAGCGCGGCATCAAAGTCTTACATGTGGCAATCACGCTCCCGTAACTTCATCGTAGGCAATGCCTAACACAAACGAAAGGGTAAGCCAATTCCCAAGGTTTTGAACGTCCTCAAATCCCGGTAAAACAGGATCTTTTTGCAATTCTTCTTTAGTGATACCTGCTTTTACGGCTTCCTGAGCTTTGTTTAAAACGGCTGCCAAATAATCCTTAAAGTGCATAAGTTCTTTAGTTGAACCGGTTATTGAATAATCAGCGCCGGCGTGACCAAATACGTAAAGACAATCTTTAGGTAAGGTTTCAGCTGTTTTATCCAGAACGTTTTGCCAATTTGCAATCGAAGCACCAGCTTTACGGTCGATATTGGGATGGCCGTAATTAAAACATAAATCACCCATGTGAGCCACATTATCTTTTTCAAAATAGATAACTGAATCACCACTTGTGTGCGCTACCCCAAAATGATACGCATGAATGGTTTCCTGACCTAAACTAGCCTTCCAAGAATCGGTAAAAGTAGTGGTCGGGATAAGTCCTGGGTCTTCCCCTTTTGCTTTTGCCAATTCTGTGAGTAATTCGGGAACCCGTTTGTGTGCAACCATTTTATTAGCAAATGTTCCAAGTACTTGATTTCCACCGGTGTGGTCGCCATGATGATGCGTGTTAATCAAATAATCAATTTTACGAGAATCGCCGAGTTTGAAATGTGCAGGAAAAGATTCAACGGAACGGGCAAATTGAGTGTCAACAATCACCAAACCATCTTTTGATTCGTGAACAACAATCGTTCCGCCCGATTTTTGATACATAAACAGGTTTCCGCGAAGGGGTTTTAAGATTACTTCTTCAGCTTGAAGCAAGCGACCGGTTACTAGCATACCTAAAGCTGAGGCTCCGGAAATTTTCAAGAATGATCGACGATTTAGAGACATACTTGGAACAGGAGTAAGGTTTAAGTTTTATTTGGAGTATGGATTAAGGAGTAGGGAGTAAGGCTGTTAGGAAAAGTTATTAAGGTTTCTAGTTGTAAAGGTTTAAAGTGATTTTTGATGGACGATCTATGATTGTTGATTGGGCTCATCAACTCTTACCGCATTCAGCGTTTTGCTTTCAGCCTTAAACATTAAGCTTTTAGCTCCTATCCTTCGAGCTTCCATCTTCTCACTTCCTACTCTAGTCAAAAATCTCGAATCAGCATCAGAATGGCCGATTGAGGTACAATTACAAATTTTTGTCCTTCATATTCAATTTCATAACTATGAGAACTCAGGTAGATGGCTAAATCACCATATTCAGCTTGTAAAGGGATGTATTTTGGAGATTGTTGAACGGATTTCCACGATTCTTCTTCATTTGGAGGCGCCACCGCATAGCCAGGGCCGGTCTTTAATACAAAACCGGTTTGAATTTTTTCCTTTTCCTGAACTCCGGGCGGTAAATACAAACCTGACTTTGTTTGTTGATCAAATGACCTCGGTTTAACTAAAACACGGTCGCCTATCACAACAAATTTGGAAATATCAACTTCAGCTTCGGATTGAACACTCATCATAAGAACTAAATTAACTGGCTGATTAACGGAATTATCATGGTTTTACGTTCCATGGTTATGGAGTAAGTAACATTTGCACGTGTAAGATACCGCCATCGTCATAGGGTTCAGAGACGGTTCTAAATCCAAATTCACCATAAAAATGTTGAAGATGTTGTTGTGCCGAAATGCGAATAACTGCATCAGGATACCATGTCCGGCAGGTATCAATTGAAAAACGAACCAATTCTCTTCCAAGGTTTTTTCCCCGAACAGAAGGTGAGGTAATAATTCTACCAATGGAAGCTTCTACATAACTTAAACCGGGCGGCAAAATTCGACTGTAAGCAACAAAGGTATCATCCAGAAAACCTAAAACATGTTTTGATTGCTGATCTTTTCGGTCTAAATCTTCATAAATACTATTTTGCTCGATGATAAACACATCCTGTCGCAATTTCAGTAAGGCGTATAATTCGTGTACGGTTAGTTCTTCAAACGACTTTAGCTTAAAATTCATCTAGATTCTTTCTTCCATAGGTTAATACAATTGGCTAGGTATGATGCTCATTTTAAGCAGTATTTCGCATTAAATCACCTTACTTTTCAGAAAATGAAATGGATTTACGAATTATGAAAAAGCTTCTTTTTTTACTAATTATCTCCTTCTTTTTTTCACCCCATCAGGCAGTTGCGCAACATCAGAAATCCTCGATGCGTGGTTTAAACTCTTTGCATGTTGGGGCACTTCCGTTTCCTTCCCTTGCTGTGGATGCCAAGATTAATACTTATGCTTACATCGGAAAAATTGAACGAGAATTAGCCTCAATCGGCGCTTGGGTTACTACTGAGGATAAATCAAATGGGTCAGTAATTTTAGATTTGGATCTATCACCTGTTTCAAAAGCCGGTTTTGCCTACATGATTCGACTTCGTTTCATGAAAAAAATAGGCCTTCGAGTTAAGAATAAAGAGCCTAAAGATTTGATGTGGGTTACACTGTGGGAAAGAAAAGGCATTGGTTATACCAGCAAAATAAAAGCGGATAGTGAAATCATGATTCACTTTGGACAAATACTGCAAGATTTTTTAGCGGATTACTCCGAAGCCAATAATTAGGCCACCCTCGTTAAACTCAAGTAATGCATGTAAAGCACGGAATTGGAATCACTTTCGAGAAATGAACACTATTTAGTTCAGCCTTTTCTTTAACTATAACTACAGATAAAAAAAGGCAGATGAATAGATAATTCATCCGCCTTTTAAACCAAAATTGATTTTAATTAATTAGGCTTCATCCGCAAGTACAATTGAACCCGTAATACGCGTTTTACCTTGTTCTTTTTCGGATAAATCTAATTGTGAATAATTTAGAATCTTCACTTTTTTACCGGAAGCATGCACGATATGAATTTCTTCAACCATATCTAAGCCAGCTAAAACATGTTTAAGATGCTTGGCTGTTTTTTCGTGGTCTTCGGATGCAATTAATTTTTCCCAGGCTTCCGGACTGTAAAAATCAGTTTTGTCATACCCAGTAAGCTCTTCAAAACCATCACTCAAATACGAAAAATGAGGATTATTGTCTTTATCAAAGGATAATTCGTAGCTGAATTCCGTTTTCTTTTGAATAAGCGAGCCGATGTTAAACAAACGGTGTTCTAAGGTTTTCAGCACTTGTTTTTGCATACTTACATTATGAACCGTCAATCGAATTAAGTCACCGGATTTTAAAGGATGAAATTCTTTTTCAACCTCAATTTGAATCGGGATATGATTTTTGGTTTTTAATGTAAACGCATGTTTAGCCGAGTTTTCTGGTTTAGATAATAAATCGAGAAAACTTTGTGCGCTTTCTTCTTCTACAAAGTCCACAAAATTGTGACCGGTTAACTCCGAACTTTCAAATCCGGTTAAGGTTCGGAATGCTTTATTAGCCTGAATAATTTTTCCACTTAAGTTGATATCAATCAAGGTTCGCTTGGAAAACTCAATCAAATTATCAAATTCGATTTCGGTTTCGTTAAACGTAGCCTCGGCGTGTTTTCTTTTTGTGATATCATGTTGATAGGAAACCCAATGTGTAATTTTTCCAGTTTCATCATATAAAGGATGTATATCCCACTGATTGATGAACTCGGAACCATCTTTACGGTAATTCACGGCCTGACCAAAAAAAGATTTTCCTTCATGCAGTGAGCGAACCAATCGATCTAATGTAGCACGGTCGGTTTTGGGTCCCTGTAAAATTCTCGGTGTTTTACCGATTACTTCTTGCTTGCTATATCCCGTTAGTTTTGTGAAACCATCGTTCACATAAACAATTTTTGGTCCGGGTTTTTCTAATTCCAATTCAGTTATAATGATGGAATCGTAATCGTTACTGATGGCTCTTTCGAGCAATTGCAAGTGTTTCTCAGTCGCTTCCTTATCCTCATATAACTTCGTAAAGAGTTGTTTTAACTCTTCAAAGGCTGACTGGTCTTTTGCCAGATTTTGTAATTTTTGTATCAATTCAGAATGCATGATCCCCATTGTGAAGTCATTAGTTCACCAGAAAAAACCCGAATATATCTTATTTCATTCCCTAAAACTCAATTTCTTTTCGCGCGCCGTTTTGAATAAGTAAATTTACGATTTCGCGCTTTCCGGCTTGAGTTGCATAAATCAGGGCGTTGCCATCATACATATCTTTATAATTCACACTCGCACCACGGTCAATAAGCCATTTGGCAATTTCATAGGTTCCTAAACGAGATACTTCAATAAGTGCGGTTCTGCCTTGTGTATTGGTTGCATTAACGTTCGCACCATAGCGAAGTAACTTTACCAGGGCATCTTTATCAGCATCTATAGCGGCTTGAATAAAACGGTAATTCAATTCTTCCTGATCCATTTTACCGTAATCAAGCTGTGGTGTTTGAGGTTCATTGGAATTGTTATCCGTTTTTTTCTTTGTACCACCCCAATTAAACAGCCAACTAAATAAACCTTTTTTCTTCTTGGTAGTTTTAGATTGCTCGGTACCGCTTGTTGAGGTATCCGTAGTTTGAGCCGTCAACGGTGCTACTTCAACCATCAAAAAGAATAATAAAAACAAGGTGAGAAATTTTTTCATGATCTAAACAGGGTTTTGATTCATTTCATGCAAACGGCTTAAAAGTAGAAAAAACTAAACGTAATGTGAAGCCGAATTCCCGTTAAGACGTTCTTTACTATGAAAAGACTTTTTGTATGCTATTTGATAAATCCCTAAAAACCTGTTTATTAGTGCTATGTAACCCTATTTTGTTCTAGTGTGTTCAGATTTCGCAATATGGCATCACATTTGTGACCGCCTGTGCAATCATTTGAAATACGTTCAAATAATCTTAAGTTAACCCCAATATAGACAGTCGGTTTTATCACTATTTATGAGTGCAGCTTTAATTATTGATGACAACCCCATTAATCAAAAAGTACTACAGCTTTATTTAAAGTCGTATGTGGGGGTATTGGATTGGGCTTTAACGGCCAATTCCGGTTTAGAGAAATTAGCCAAACAAAAATACGATTATGTGTTGGTCGATGTTCATTTACCGGATATCAACGGAATTGATTTAGCTGCTCAGGTACGTGATTCTTCCTTGTTCAAAGAAAATTTTACCTATTTGATTGCCATAACCGGCGACCGAACCGTTGAGGACAACCCCTCTGCTCACAAAGTATTTAACGGTGTTTTGATAAAACCATTTACACGTAATAAACTCATAAAGCTATTGGGGAATCCGCAAGCTATTGATGATAAACGCATCAATTTGAATGCGATTATGCCGCTTTTAGAGACTCATGCTGATAAAACTCAGTTCTTTAATTTGCTACAAAAAAGCTTGCGACACTTTCACGATCAATTGAAAAATCCTGCTGTATCAGGTCAACTTGAACAAGTTCAAGCACTCGTTCACAAAGTAGAACCTGTTTTTAAAATGATTGATCAAATGCAACTCGTTGATGAAGTTCGAAAATATTACAGTCTTCCCGACTCAACTCGTGTAAAAACCTTGTCAAAAGTTGCTGAATCAGTTATTCCATTACTTCAGGAAGCTCAACAACTCTCTGCGGGTTTAATCAAAAACATGAGTGAACAGAGCTAAACCTCTTTTCTGCATCTTCATTTTTGCATTACAGTTTGTACTTGTTTCGTTTAAAGATATTCAAGCACAGATTCAGCCTGAATTACTTCGGGATTCCAGCTTTGTTAGGGTAATAGCCTCGGCAATTGATTCGATGTATAATGCCTCTATTGAGTCGTCCTATGAAATCCTAGAACCCTATAAAAAACGCTATCCCCACCACCCTTTATGGAATTTTTGGGATGGCTTGAATCTATGGTGGCAAATTTTACCCAATCTAACGGAAACTGACCGCGACGCCGAATTTTATTATCATTTTCGCAAGTGCGATTACGAAGCCACACGTATCCTGCAAAAACAAAAACAGCATGTTGATGCACTTGTACTTAAAATTTTGGCCAATGGATTTTTAGCAAGGCAATATGCCAACCGTGATGAATGGATTAAGAGTTTAAATTTTGCTCGTGTTGGCATCGAGTCTTTGCTCGAATTGAAAAAAGTGTCGCCCGATATGGTTGATATTCAATTTGGGGATGGTTTGTACGATTATTACACCGCATATTTGCCAACAGCATATAGTTGGCTGGAAAAATTGGATTGGATGTTACCGGAAGGTGACCGAGAAGGTGGCTTAAATCAGTTAAAGCAAGTAGCAAAACATGGCCTATTCCTTAAATACGAAAGTATTTATTTTTTAGGGAATATCTATGAAAATTATGAACATAACACCGAGCTTGGAATTTATTATTTTGAAGAACTAGCGAAGCTATTTCCCAGTAATCCATTTTACGCCAAACGTTTAGTCCAAATTTATCATACATATTATCCAAGTTCTAAAGCTATAGCTTTATCTAAAGACCTTCTGAAAAATCCGAGTTACTCAAACGCTTACAGTAAGCCGTATTTCGATGAAGTTGTATGTTACCAAATCGGAAAAGCTTACTTGAGTTTATCTCAGGCTGATTCTGCACAAGTTTATTTGAAAAAAGGAATCAAAGTATCGGAAACAATCAAAAATTACACTAACCGATATTACTACAATGCAAGCACTTATTACATGGCACAAAGTTGTTTTCAGAAAAATGAACCTGAAAAAGCCAAAAAGTGGCTCATGATGGTCTCTGAAAAACACCCCGTTTGGTACAATCGCGCTCAGAGTCAGTTAAAAGATTTACGTTAAAAGTCTAATTTAGAAAGCGCTCAAAAATGGGTATCATCCCGAAGAGGAAAATAAGTAAAGCTGATTGATGAATATTCCTAAACACTGGCCAAAATTGGAGTTGCGAAAGCAACAACGACAAAAAAATATGCGCGTTTCAGTAAATATGAACCGAATTTTGGTAAGTGGACCCATTTTCGTAAGTAATCAGGAATTGATTGAGTTTGCGGTTCATCATGCCGAATGGATTGAAAAAACACTTCGAAAAGTTGAAAAGAGCACAAAAATTCATCAGGTAAAAGAAGCCAAAGAGCCGTTTCTGTATTTAAGCGGGCATTGGGTTCCTTTTCAGGTAGAAACAAGTTCGATGAACTTTGCGAGTTGGGACCACGAAAAACAGAAAATAGTGGCAAAAATTCCGATTGATTTCGATAAAACTCCACTTGGTGTGGTAAAAACGGCTTTATATCAACATTTTGCACGAACGATTATCCCAAGAGAATTTCAAGAATTTGCCAAACGTTACCAACTCAGCTATTCCCGATTATTCATTCGCTCCCAAAAAACCAAATGGGGAACTTGTTCTTCCAACGATAATATCTCGTTTAATTATCGCTTGATTAAGTGTCCGGTTGAAATTCGCTACTATCTGTATGCTCACGAGGCCTCGCACTTGGTACACATGAATCATAGTAAAGAGTTTTGGAAATTAGTGAGTTATTACGACCCCGATTACAAAGAACACGAAAAGTGGCTTAGAGCCAACGAGAATTTTTTATTTAATGTAGATTAGTTTTGATAACTGAACGATAAACAACGTTTTCTTGTATATCGTAGCATACAATAACAAAAAGGGTAAATCATGCTTCGTTTACGTTATTACTGTTTGATTTTTAGTCTATTACCGATGTGGGTAAGTGCTCAAGTTGATTATCAAACTCAAATTCAACCCATCTTTAATGCCAACTGTACAAGTTGCCATGGCGGAAACAGTGGGGTTTCATTGAACAACTATCAGGCAACTATGAATAGTGTGGGGGTGCAGTATCAGAAAAAAATTGTGACTCCAGGTGATGCAAATGCAAGTCCTTTAGTGGAAAAAATCAAGCCTAATCCGAGTATTGGAAACCGAATGCCAACCGGACGCGCTTTGAGTTCTGAGCAAATTTCACTAATCGAAACGTGGGTAAATGAAGGGGCTACTGCAACACCGACCTCCACCGATGAATTTCATATAGCACCTCGAACCTTTACCTTGGTTCGGGTCTATCCGAATCCATTTAACCCATCCACAACCATTCAGTTTGCGTTAGGATTTAGTGGAACGGTTCTTCTCGAGGTCTTTAATGTAAAAGGGGAGTTGGTGTCATCACAAAATAAACAATACAGTGCCGGATATCATCAAATCAGTTTATCCTTAACGAATCAGGCATCAGGTATCTATTTTTATCGTGTAACCGCGCATGCGCCACAGGTAGGAGTGAAGCAAATTACCGGCAAAATGACATTAATCAAGTAAGTATTCTTGATTATTCGTTTGATTTCCGCTCACTGACTCTTCTTTAGAGTCAGTTCAACTCAACGCGTAAAACATTTGAATTTCAATTAAGTTCTTTTTTTTAATTGGCATACAACTAATGTTGTTATTTTTCGTTTTGTGCGCCAAAATGGAGAATACATGAAAAAGATTATTGTTTTAGTAGGGATTTGTTGCTTAATTATCCAGCTTCCGAGTTTACACGCGCAATCAAAAACCGAACGTGTTGAAGAAAAAGTAAAATCCGGTGGTGGTTCTGGAAGCTCGAGCGAATCGGACTCGGATTCCGTATTTGGGTTTTTTCTGGAATTGTTTTTTGATGTCATGCCGGATTTGTTTTACATCCAAAAATACTCGCCGCAAGAGTATAACGCCTTTTATAATCCCTATCCTTTTTTCCCCGCTTCTTATTCAACAAACGGATTACGTAGTTATGAGAGCAATAAATTGTATTCCTTGCAATTTGATGTAGACAATTCTCACTACTTGTTCAATCAAACCGATCAAAACCTGGCACTTTCAGGAAAATGGAGCTTTGGTTATTGGGGGGTTGATGCTACGTATCGTCGTTGGGCTGAACAAGGGGCTCCTATTACAATGCATCAATTTCAGGCATCACTCGAACGAAAAATGCGGTTTTTCCCACATTCCGAAGCCGGAGTTCAATTAGGATATCAAGGATTCGGCTTACGAGGTAATCGGTATAATGGAGTTGTATTAGGGTTTGAGAGCGATTACTATTGGTTTAAACCGGTTTCCTTTCAATTTAATTACGCCGGTTCGTTAATTGGAACCCGAAATTCAGATAGTATTTTGCCAGTCTCAACGCTACAAACCGGTGCGAGATATCATTTTCAAAATGCGGCTTTAGGCGCCTACTATCAACGCCTGAACTTTGACGGAATCGTTTTTAACAGCTTTAATATTGGGTTAAGCGTGTATTTTTGATACGTTGACATGAATAGATTTATCTGCTTAGATAAGGGTAAAAGCTTATAAGATTCCATAAGCAGTTGAAAAATGACATCAAAAAGGGAAGAATCTTTTTATGACTATCAGGTAGTTGTGGTAGGGTATTCATACGACCCATAGTTGACTAAAATGATGAATCGTGACGGGTATTCGAAGTAAATGCTAGATTTTAATATCCATACCAATCCCCTATATGTTTAGGTTATTATTCAATAAATGCTACCCAAACAGGATCTGTTCGTGGTGCTTTTTTTGAAGCTGAAGTAAAAGTCTTTAGCGATACCGGTCGTTGCAATTATCCTGAAAATCAGCGTTCTTTCGAAACTCACTTTTGGTTAGACTTGGCTTATGAATATCATCACCCTTTTACTTATTTCAGGAACCTTATTAATCCTGGCGTATCGGTTTTATGGACGATTTCTTGCAAAAAAACTCGGAATAACGAATGCAAATATTACTCCTGCACACGCTCAGCGCGATGATGTGGATTACGTGCCAAGCAAAACGGCCGTTGTTTTAGGTCATCATTTTGCTTCAATAGCCGGGGCAGGTCCGATTGTTGGACCTGTTATCGCTGTTGCTTTCGGTTGGATTCCGGCTTTGCTTTGGGTGATTTTGGGAGGGATATTTTTTGGCGCTGTACACGATTTAACCTCACTCGTGGCATCTCTTCGTCATAAAGGGAAATCGATAGGAGAAGTGATTCAAACCTACATCGGCGTCTCGGGTAAAAAGCTGTTTTTGGTGTTTTCGTTTGCCACCTTGCTTTTGGTGATTGCCGTTTTCATGGATATTGTGGCCAAAACTTTTGTGAAAGTTCCCTCAGCGGCCACAGCATCGGTTGGTTTTATGCTTGTGGCCGTCGTCTTCGGTTGGGTTTTGCGTCGATTTGAGAGTGTGCCATTTTGGATGAGCTCCAGTGTGGGCGTACTTGTGATGTACAGCTTTATTTATATCGGCGAGGTATTTCCCCTACAACTCAGTTATGGGGTTTGGGTCATTATTTTATTGATGTACATCTATTTAGCTGCCGTTACGCCTGTTTGGTTATTACTCCAACCACGCGATTACTTAAACAGCTATTTGTTGTACGGCATGATGTTACTCGGTTTTTTAGGAGTGATATTTTCAAATCCTGAGATCGAGATGGATAACGCCATCAATCTAAACGTAGATAATTTGGGATATCTGTTTCCTGTCTTATTTGTAACAATTGCTTGCGGTGCTTTATCTGGATTTCACTCCTTGGTTGCCTCGGGCACTACATCCAAACAAATTGATAAAGAAGAAAATGCCTTAACAGTTGGTTATGGAGGCATGCTGCTCGAATCCTTTTTGGCCGTTTTATCGATTTCTGCGGTGATTGTTCTTAGTCGAGAAACGTACGCTGCGGAACTCACAGCGGTTGGACCCGTAACCTTGTTTTCTCAAGGTCTGGGTGGATTCATTTCCGCTTTGGGAATTCCCGTTTCGCTTTCGATTTCATTTGTGGCGCTAACGGTTTCAGCGTTTGCCCTTACTTCATTAGACACTTGTACCCGATTGGCTCGCTTTGCTTTACAAGAATATGCCGATGGAGAAAAGCAGGTGGTGTGGACCAAAATTCATGGAAATCGTCATATTGCCACTACGATTACGGTTTTTATTTCAGCCATTTTGTTGATGTCGGGTGAGTTTGCTGTGCTTTGGCCAATATTTGGAAGTGCGAATCAGTTGTTGGGCGCCTTGGCATTATTGGCTGTAAGCGTTTGGCTGTTTAAAACCGGCGTGAATCCCTTATTTACACTCATCCCCATGTTTTTCATGTTTGCCGTAACCCTCTCAAGTTTGGTGATATTTGCGTGGAACAATTTTCAAGCCAATAACATTACCTTGATGATTATTTCAACGCTGCTTTTCTTGTTAGCGATTGTATTGCTTGTGTTGGCCAAGAATAGTTTGAAAGAGGCCATGGCAAAGGCTTGATGATTTTTGGGCATGCCCCTCGTTCGCTACGCTCACTCGGGTCGGGCTTTCCGCTTGTAGTCCTCGAAAGCTTTTGTGTGTGGCAGGAATAGTTTTGTTAAAAGCAACACATCATAGATCAACAATCAAAAATCAACCATGCACAAAAGCTTTCTGTGGGCTACCGCTGCACTCCCTCATGCGGGTATACTCGCTCCGCTCGGGTTCGTTCTCAGGTAGTTTGCAGATTCCATCTTGCGATGACACCGAAGGTGCCGCGAAGTGAAATGACAAAATCTCGCTTCGCTCGGGTACGTTTGTTTGTAGTGCGAGATGCCTGAACGGGTCAGGCATGACCTCAAATTCGCTTCGCTCGAATTTGCTGGTTAAGCCCTAAAAAGAAGCTGACCTGCATCAGGTTGACGTGTTCGAGATTTGCCCTAACTGCTCATATCTTTCTTCAAGAAGATTTATGTATGCTGCTTGCATATCCTTCGAAAGGAATGAGCGCTCAATCCAATTAAATGCTTTTTGTTTGTTTTTAACCATTCTATTGAAACTTCCTATGATTTGTTTAGGAGTTAATCCAAGCTTTTCTCCCCATTGTTCAAAATGCTCTCTTTTAAGCTTCTTTTTCTTTCCGGCTAAGGTTAGGGCAAGTTCCTCTGTATCGCTAGGGAGAATAATGGCAACGTTTAATAAATCATAAGCCGGAGCAAGTACCCAACCCGATACCCC
>CAZIQX010000010.1:30214-32890 GCA_964541325.1 uncultured Chitinophagales bacterium
CGATACCCCTTCAATCATGGAGAAGTTTTTAAGGTGCATATCATTATTTCCCGTTAAAAACGAAAAGAGAGTCAAATCAAATAAATAAGTTTTATCTAAAAGTGGGTTACTAGAATAGTTTCCAAGTGCGTTTCCCACTTTTTCCATTGAACTTCGGTATTTATCAAACGCTTCCGTGATTTGAAACATATCAATCATGTGAATCTTTGACCCCGATTCTGTTCGATCAATACGCTTGGTTATGTAAGAGAGCTCTCCTGAACGCAAACGAATTAATGATGATGGTGCAACAGGAATTCCAAATGATGCTGCCATTCTCATCGTTACATGTTCATTTTCAGGCATTTCAGAGAACCTTTCAGAAGGTGGCTTAAATATATAATCTCCCCCTAATGCACCAACAACTGTGAGTCGTGCATTTGATTGCTCCTTCGTTTTTTTTACCAAAGTCATTGATAATTTTGCTTGCACTCCAGGTACAGCAACACTTCGCTCAACCACTTTCTTTGCAAGCTCATCCATTTGATCCAGTGAGTATTCAAGTTCTGGTGGAGTTGGTGTTCCAAAGAATTCAATAGAGCATTTCTCATGAAATTCACTTTCGCCATCGAGGGTCTCATAACAGTATAAGCACTTATTTTTCATCTTCTTCCATTATAGGTTGCACACTTACAGCTCCAATACAATTTTGGCAACAAGCTAACAGTAATCCCATGCGATCATTTTTATTAATTTTCCAATTTTCTGAGGCGATATCTAACAGCCATCCTTCAGGAATCAAGCCTTCAAAAAAAGGAAAAAGACGTTTATCTGTATAGGTTTTTGTGGTCACAGGCATTGTAAACGTAATGAAATCATTAGGATGTTCTAGCACATACGTTTCATCATATTGAAAATGAAATTCACCCTCGTCTGTTTCGGTAATGAAACCCGCAAACCAATCTTTGTAAAATACTTTTCCTTGTCTCATTCTTCGATTTCTTTACTATTAACTGGAGCAAGTGTATGTCCAAACATTTGGAGAACTAAATTCACTTTGTCCATATTCAGATTTGTTTTGCCCTGTTCAATTTTTCGAATAACTGTTAAGGCAACTCCTGTACGTTCCGCAAATTCTTCCTGCGTAAGTTTTACTTCTTTTCTTCTGTCTTTTACAAAATTGGCCAAGTCTTTCATTATATGCATTTGAATATAAGTTTAGTATAATATAATAAATTATATGTAATTAGATATAATCACATTCAAAAGTGCTACATTATATCTAATTGCATATAGAGCGTAACTTGTCTTTTAGCGACTAGGGTTTGATTTATGTGCCAATGAATAGAGAAGTAAAATGCTTTTATAATGATTTTAAGTAATGATGATGATTGGGAGGGGGAGTGTAAAACCGTAAAATATCAATCCACAAAAAAAGCCGGATAAACCGGCTTTTGAATTTCATTGCTTGTCTAAGTCTGAAGACGTAGACTTTTTTAGGTCTCAGTTTCAAACCGAGATCCAAGCCACAGATTTTTTATACGTGACGTTCGGCGTGATAAGAAGAACGAACAAGCGGACCACTTTCCACATGTTCAATGCCTTTGGCTTCACCGATTTCTTTGTAGGCTTTAAACTGATCGGGGTGAACCCATTCAAGCACCGGCAAGTGCATTTTGGTAGGTTGCATGTATTGTCCAATAGTGAAGACATTCAAACCAATTGCAGCAACATCGTCCATCACTTGATACACTTCTTCGGGAGTTTCACCTAATCCAACCATGATTCCCGCTTTCGTGCGCAAACCTGCTTCTTTAGCATTTTTGAGAACTTCCAAAGAGCGCTCGTATTTTGCTTGTGGACGAACTTGACGATACAAGCGTGGAACGGTTTCCAAATTGTGGTTTAATACTTCGGGACGCACATTTAAAACGATATCCAAAGCCGAACGGATGCCACGAAAATCAGGTATTAAGACTTCAACAGTAACACCGGGAATTTCTTCACGCAAACGATTGATGGTTTCTGCAAAAATGGGCGCGCCACCGTCTTCGCGTTCATCGCGGTTTACAGATGTAATAACCACGTGTTTTAAATTCATGGTTTTTGCCGCTTGAGCTACACGATTGGGTTCATCCCAATCCAATCCTTTTACAGGACGACCTGTTTTAATCGCACAAAATCCACATGAACGGGTACACACATCTCCCAAAATCATAAATGTAGCGGTACCTGAGCTCCAACACTCTCCCATATTTGGACAACGTGCTTCGGCACAAACCGTGTTGAGATTTTTATTCTCGATTAGTTCAGATAGTTGCTTGTATTTACCGCCTGCAGGTAATTTAACACGTAGCCATTCAGGTCTTTTTTCACGGGTATTGAGCGAGGGAGGGGTTAACACGTCCATTTCAAAGGTGGATTAGTGATTAATTTAGTGAGCCGCCAAAAATACGGATAATTGATGTATGAAGCTTGAGGCGAAAAAAGTGTAGTTCTGAAAAGTTGTAAAGGTGTATTTCGGAAAAGTTATAGAGGTGTAAAGGTTTAAAGTTGTAAAGTTGGAGTAAGGAGTATGGAAATTTCGAATTTCGAATTTCGAATTTCGAATTTGTGAGGACATCTGCCTAGTTTTTTTCATCTTTCATCTTTCATCTTTCATCTTTCATCTTTCATCTTTCATCTTTCATCTTTCAT
>CAZIQX010000011.1:0-4116 GCA_964541325.1 uncultured Chitinophagales bacterium
AAAAACTTCATTGTGCAAACCTGTCCAGCTTAATTCGATTAGTTCATTCGCTGATGAAATCACAGAACCACTAGCTGTATAACGGACAGGAAACATAATTGAACTCGATTCACGCACGTCAATGGTATAACCTTGTTCTCTGCGAGTCGTTAACGAGTCTGTTAACAACGTAAAATCAACAGTATTGAGGGGAACTGGATTGAGAGTCCAGGCTACATTTCCATTCGATCCAAATAAAATTCCTGCAATTCCGGGAATGGTAAAACCATGTATTTCTTGATTACCAATGTGTAAGAATACCTCGTAAAACAATGAAGGTTGAATAAGTGGACCTGTAATGGAGTAACTCAACTGATGTTTACCCTTGTGGGTTACAGCCACACTGTTTGACGCATATGATGATGCCTTCCAGCCTGTGATTCTCTCCACCTGATCGTATTGCTTTAACAGCAATTCAAACGTATTTCGATACAATTCCGGTGATTTCTGCGTTAAATTTGGCTTATCAGCTTTTGGATTGTCAAGTCCATCAATTCGGGGTACATGCACCAATTGATGATAAAATAGTTCCGTTACTTTTTTTGCTCCGATTTCATCAACTAGTTCCTGAACAAAAAAATCATCTAAATTGAACGAAAACAAATAATGATAAAACATGAAAGCCCGAATGGCATCAACCGGACGATGATAACGATTATTAAAACCCATTAAAGCGTATTCAAACGGTTTACTGTACTCCGCTTCATTGTTGATATTGGCATTCAGCCCTTTACTGTATGCTTTTATGAGCTCGTACTCCGGTTTATCATTAATTTTACCAATTACATCCCACGCTTTACGGTCTAATCCTAAATTGAGCATAAACTTGTCCACTTCAAGATGAGAAGGCCCAAACCACTGTGATGTTTCGCCGGCTATCAAACGAGAAATCAACTCTATTTGAAATAATCGATCCCGACCGGATATATACCCTAAGCCAAAAAGCGCATCTTCATAGGTTTGAGCATAAATATGCGGAATTCCGGTTTCATCGCGAGAAATGCGAACATCATGGGTAATGCCTGAAATGGACAGTTCGGCTGCTTCCTGTGTCGAAACGCTCTTAATTGTACCCCAAATACCTCTATCCCCCACAAAAAATGGTGCAATTTTAGGAATAAGCTCTCGCCCAAGTGGCTTATAAAGACTATATATTCCGGTAATAAATGCTAGAGCGCTGATGAACGCTATCAGGATATGCTTCAAAGTGGTTATGTATCAAGCTTAGTTATCAGAGACAGCTTTTTTTACAAGATAGCCCAATATGAATCCACTTGCTAAAGCAATTAACAAGCTTTTCTCGGGTTGTTCACGCACCTGCTTGCGAACAGAGCGATATGAATGTTTTAGCGTTCTGAGCAATTCCTCTTGCTGATCGAGCAATTCATCTCTTAGAGTTTCAACCGTAGCTTTCATGCGAATTTCAATTTTTAATTAATTACCTTTAAGCCCTTATCGGACAACTTTTTCATGAATTCAAGTTTAGCTTTGGAAAAATACGACGAAATCATTGCACTTCTAAATGAAGCTGGTCAAGAAATCATCACTCGAAGAAATCAGGCGGATTTTCGTATTTACACGAAGTCGGATGAATCGCTAGTAACCAATGTAGATTTTTGGGCAAATGAGTTTTTGATTTCTAGAATGAAGGAATTATATCCCCATGATGTGTTTATTGGAGAAGAATCGGAAAATAAATCCTATACGCCGGGTTCACATCGCGTTTGGTACATCGACCCAATTGATGGCACAAAAGCTTATACCATGGGCGAACCTCATTTTTTTATTTTAATAGGATTAGTTATTGATGGCCAACCGGAAGTCGGTTTCTGTTTAAAACCAATGGAAAACTTGTTGATTTACACGCATGATTCAGAGGTTCGTATTATCAGTAATGGCATTGAACTCGACATTCCTGAAATGGGTTGGAAATCTCCCGGCGAACTTGTTTTAAAACATTTTTCAACTACTCAAAAAGAATATGTAGCTCATCATTACCACCAAAAAAAAGCGCCTTACATCCACGATATAGTTTCTCAGCTTGCGCCCTTATTTGGTAAAACCAATGGGTATTTAGGATTTCGAAGAACCTATTTCTGGGATTTGGTTGCACCTGCAGCTATCATGAATAAAGCAGGCTTCATGCACGCATTTTTCAATCTTGGGGGTTTGTCAATGCTCTTAAACGAAGGAAGTTATAAATGCAGATCGTATTATGCCCTTCCTTTGGATGCTCCTCAAGCCCTCATTACTTGGTTTGAGCATCAGGCAAAGGAACTAATTCATGATGAATCTTAAGCTACTTTAGCCTCATCTCTGTATTGTAATTCATACAATTTTCGATACAAACCATCTTCTTTAGCTAATAATTGCTTGTGTGTCCCCTGTTCTCGAACTTCTCCCTTGTGCATCACTAAAATGGAATCGGCATGCAAAATGGTGCTTAACCGATGTGCAATCACGATGGAAGTCCTACCTTTCATCAAATAATTAAGAGCTTGTGTTACAAGGGCTTCTGTTTCGGAATCTATATTTGATGTAGCTTCATCTAAGATGATAATTTTGGGATCGAAAACCAGAGCCCGAATAAAACAGATTAACTGACGCTGACCCATAGAAAGACTCGAGCCGCGTTCATGAATTTCATGGTGATAAGCTCCCGGAAGTTTTTGAATAAACTCATGAGCTCCAACCAATTTCGATGCGTCAATTACTTTTTCCAGTGTAATATCGGTTCTTCCTAAGGTGATGTTATCCAGTATTGTTCCCGAAAAAAGAGCATTATCCTGTAAAACCAAAGCTATTTGTGAACGAAGTGCATCTAATTGCAACTCAGTGATTGGTGTATTGTCAATGCAAATCTGCCCTTTCTGAATATCATAAAAACGTGTAATCAGATTGATAATGGTAGTTTTTCCTGCACCAGTAGCACCAACTATTGCCATCATTTTACCGGCTGGAATGGAAAAACTTACATCTTTTAAAATGTCTTGTCCATCCTGGCTGTAACGAAACCATACGTGTTTAAATGAAATATCCCCTTTAACTGAATCATCAAAAACAGTAGTTCCACTTTTTATGGCTGTTTCAGAATCAAGAACACTAACGATACGTTCAGTTGCAGCCATAGCACTTTGTAATGTGTTGAATTTCTCTGAGATATCGCGAATGGGTTGGAAAAATTGGCGTACATATTGAATAAAAGCTACTAATACACCAAAAGATAGCCCTTCAACCAAAACTGATGCACCACCGAACCAAATCACTAAGGCCATTCCAACTGTTGATAATATTTCAACTACTGGCCAAAATATGGCAAAATAGTAAATGGTTTTAACGTGAGCCTTTTTGTGTTCTTCATTAATTGCTTGAAAACGCTCATACTCTCTTTGTTGCCGATTAAACAATTGAACAATCGACATCCCATTAATATGTTCTTGAATAAAGGAGTTTAACCGAGCAACTTGGTCCCTAACTTCCAGAAAAGTCACTCTAACCTTATTTTTAAACACATTCGTAGCCCAAAATAAAATAGGAATCATGGATAGCGAAAGTAACGTTAACTTCCAATCCATGATGAACATAAAATACAAGATGAATATGATGCGAAGCATATCGCCCATCATATTTACCACTCCGGTTGAAACCAATTCATCAATAGCTTCAATATCATTAGTTGTGCGGGTAACTAATCTTCCGATTGGATTTCTATCAAAATATTGAATGTGTAACGATTGTATTTTTTGAAATACGCTGGTTCGAATTCGGTATAGTGTACTTTGTCCAATCCAATTCATTAAATACAAATTGGCAACCGTAAGCAACGACTCACCTAAAAGTACTGCCGTTATCAATAGAATGATTGATTTAAGGCCATCCATATCACCAACTACGATGTAATCATCAATCGCTCTTTGAATGAGTAATGGACGATAAGGACCCAAAAATGCAATGGATACCGTTAGAGTAAGTGCCAGGAGCACCAATCCACGGTAAGGTTTGATAAAGAAATAAAGCCGCCGAATCAGCTGTGAATCGACGGCTTTTTTAGTTTTCTTTTCTGACATAGTTACGGCT
>CAZIQX010000011.1:4126-30505 GCA_964541325.1 uncultured Chitinophagales bacterium
GTTGCGTGGCTTGATAATGTCTTTCTTCTCACCAAATCGACGGTCGTTGTTGTAATCTCCGCCTCTATCTGAGTTAAAAGGACGACGATTGTTATCAAAACCACCGCGATCCGGAGTTCTTGGGCGGAAATCCTGACGATTGTCAAAATTCCTATCGCGTGGTTCAAAACTACGACGCTCTCTTGGTTCGAAATTACGGTCGCGTGGTTCAAATCCACGATCATTATTGAATGGTCTTCTATTATCGAAGTTTCCACCACGGTTGTTATCAAATCCACCACCTCGGTTATTGTCAAAACGACGTGAACTTCCTGCGAATCCACCGCGATCGCCACCACGGTCGTTTCTGTCGCGGTAGTAATCACCACCGCCACCGCCACTGCCATAGCTTCTACGTGGGCCACCACTGCTGTAGCCACCACGTGAGCTTCCACCACGCTGACCACCACGGTTAAATCCACCGCCTTGAGGTCTTCTTCCACCGCCTTGGCTTCCGAATGAACGGCGTCTTGCTGCTTGACGCTTTTGAGGCATAGCTTCGCGTGGAGTTCTAAATATACCTGATTCGGTAGCCGGGTCTGTCATTACAGGGCGCAATTCATTAGCTACCCACACATTTTCAAAAAGGGCTTTAGCTTCTTTGTAAAGCACATATTCATTGGTATAGCGAGCGGAATAGTGCGTTAGAATTAAGCGTTCTGCATTAGCTTCTTTAGCAACCATTGCAGCTTCCTCAGCTGTTGAGTGCATGGTTTCAACTGCTTTGTCGGCTAAAGCTGTACCGAAAGTAGCTTCATGGAATAAAAAGGAAGCTTCACGTGCCAATTCTACTGAATTTGGACAAACGCGCGTGTCCGTAATGTAGGTAACTGACTTTCCTTTGCGTACATCACCAACGATTTCAGCTGCCGTAACCACGGTTCCATCTTCGAGTGTGATATCTAAACCTGCTTTTAAATCTTTGAATTGTTGATCTTCGGTAATTCCATACTCAGCGGCTTTGCGAGCATCAACTTTACCCGGTTTATCTTTTTCCTGAATGCGATAACCGAGGCAGAAAATGTTATGAACTAAAGGACGTGCAATTACCTGGAATTCTTCTTCATCTAATACGACGCCTCCTTCAAATCCTTCTTCCAATTCAATGTAATGCAGATCAAAGGTTAACTCGATGTTGGTAAATTTCAAATGGAAATCGACATATTCTTTAACTCCAACAGGACCGACAATGGTCAATTCGCGCTCACGACGCTGAATATGTAAGGTTGAAATTAATCCCGGCAAACCAAAGAAGTGGTCGCCATCTAAGTGTGTGATAAAAATGTAATCGATTTTTGAGCGCTTCATGCCGATTTTTAGCATCTGCATTTGTGCGTTTTCTCCACAATCAAACAAAAATATTCGACCTTCTCTCCAAAGAGCTAATGCCGGTAAGTGTCTATTTGCTGTCGGGGTTGCTGACGATACGCCTAATGGTACTACGATCATGGTTTTTTCCTCTGCGTTTTCAGGTATGTTTTAGTTGTCCGTTAATTCCAAGGTTGGTCACCTTCCGGTGAAATATTCCTTGGGGTTGAGTGATTTTAGATAGTTAAAAGTTCGTTTTCGAGTATTTGCTTGCTATAGATTCGGAAATATACACCTTTACGTGCTAACAGTTCTTCATGTGTTCCCGTTTCCGCTATGCTTCCGTTATCCATTACAAAAATTCTGTCGCAATCTTGAATAGTAGAAATGCGATGGCTAATCATTAAGGTTGTTTTATCGTTTAATTCATTTTTCAGGTAAGCCAATATGGCATCTTCTGTCTTAGTATCCACTGCACTTAGTGAATCATCAAAGACTAATATACAAGGTTTTTTTATTAATGCACGTGCGATACTTGTTCTTTGTTTTTGTCCACCCGATAAGGTGATACCTCTTTCACCTAAAATGGTCTCAAACTGTTTATCAAATTCCAAGATATTTTCCAGAATTTGAGCTTTTTCAGCTGCAGATTCAACTTCATGTATGTCAACCTGTTGAGTTCCAAATGCAATATTTTCTTTAATTGAATCAGAAAACAAGAAATTTTCTTGTGGAATATATCCAATAGCTTCTCGTAAATCAGCTAAAGCAATTTGTGTGTATGGAATATCGTCAATCCATATTTCACCTGAAGTTGGCTCAAATAAACGAGGTATTAATTGAACTAGAGTTGATTTTCCCGAACCGGTTTTTCCAACAATACCGATTTTTTCACCCGGCTGAATTTCAAAAGAGACATTTTTTAAAGCTTGTACTTCTGCGTTCGGGTAGCTGAAAGAAACATGTTTAAAGGTGATTTTACCCTTTATAACCGGTTTGTTTGCTAATTCCAAGTCTTGGTTCTCGTTCATCGTTGTTTCGCGTAGAAATTCCTGAATGCGCTTGTTAGATGCAGCCGAACGTTGAATCAAATTTAGTGTGTAACCTAATGATGCCACAGGCCATGTTAAATATGCTACATAGATGATAAACTCAGCAATATTACCAATCGTCGCTGTTCCGTTTTGAATGCTGTAAGCTCCTTGCCAAATAACCAATATCACAGAAATGCCGATTAAAAGGTTCAGCATTGGAAAAAACATAGCTTCAACAGCTGAAAGAATCATCTTTTTCTTTCTGTAAATTTCAGCTTCATCATTAAAGCGTTGTTGCTCAAAGGATTCACGCACATAAGCTTTAATTAATCGAATACTTGAAAACGATTCATTCGCGCGCCCTGCAAGATTTGAGTATTGTTGTTGTATCTGATTCGACATCTTATTGATAAAATCGCTTAACCAATAAGCCATAACTGACAACAACGGAAGTGGAATTAATGCCCATAATGTAAGTTCAACATTTACATAAAACATCATCCCAATAATGATAGTTGCTCGAGTAAAGGTATTGACCATATACATAAATGCCGGACCGAAATACTCCCGAACCCGATTGATATCTTCAGTAACCCGAACGTAGATATCTCCTGTTTTGTGTGTAGCGAAATAACTCATCGGCAGACGCTGTAAATGATGATAAAGCTCGTTTCGGATATCAAATTCAATGTATCGCGATGCAACGATAATGGTCTGACGTGTTAAAAAGAGCAGATATCCATATAAGGTTATTGCGCCAACCAAAAGCAAAGCAAATTTCGCTAAATCCCAGCCAACAATGGAGCCAAACAATACTTCTGAATACGATGAGAAGGTTTCCGCTGATTGAGCATTTTCAATCACTCCCTTTACTTCATCCATAGCGAAACGAATAAGTACAGGAATAAATACCAAAAACAAATTAGCCACAGTGAGATAAATGACTCCTGTGGCTATATGCTTTTTGTACCTTAAAAAATATTTATTTAAAGATAAAAGGTCTTTCACGCGTTATTTAAGCCATTCTTGAGCTAATCGTACTCCAGAAACGAAGGCTGTTTCTAAAGAGTTCCCCTCAAAAAAATCTCCCACAACGGCTAATTTACCATCTAAACCATGAACATTTATAAAGGGTAATTTTAAACTTTCGTGAGGTGCCACGTATTTTCTACGTGATAAAACAGTGGCTTCCGGACTGTACACAAAATCACCCAAAACAGATGCTGTTTCTTTCAGCAAATGATCGATTATTTCGTTGTTTTTTAGATTTTGAGAGCGATTATAAAATACATCCGTTGAATGAATGGATAAAATTAACTCGGTTGTATCTTTCTTTTTGCTTTCGTTCACAACAAAATCGACATCCATGCCTCCCAATTCCATCATTAAGAAATCTAAAGCAGATTTATTGGGATAGGTTGCAACTACCGTATGACGGGAAGTGTAGCGGATGTCGTGAAGTTTTGCCAAAACTGCTCTGATTTCAGTTTCATCTTGCGCATTTTCCAAAACCTGACGTGCTTGTGGTGCTGGAAGTGCAACAATAACAGCATCCAATTCAAAAACTTCGAAAGAAGCTAAATTGATCATCCATGGTGCTTTTTTGCCACGATTATCACCGATATAGGTAATACCAACTACTTCTGCTCCAAATTTCACATCTGCATAGCGTGCTAAATAATTCGCAATAGCACTCATTCCTTTCGTGCTTGCAAAAAGTTCAGACCCTTCATGATTCATTGATGCATTGGCTAATTCACCACTAACTAAACTTTTTACGGTTGCTTCAATCGGTTTAATCAGTTTTTTTTCTGATAGTTCTGCAAACAGAGCTTTCGTGGTATCATTATGAGCAACCAAATACGGTGTGTGAACATCAACAAGAGTATTATGCACTCCTACTTCTGCGGTTGTAAATCTACCCGACCAGGTATCAGCTTTTTCGAATACAATTACCTGATGACCTTTTTGACCAAGAATACGTGCAGCCGCTAAACCGGCTAAACTAGCACCAATTACACCAATTACCATTGTTTTTGATTTCGTTTGGATGTTTTGTTAAAAATCAGGCGGAAAATATCGAAACTTTCGGATTACATGCTGTTTTTTTTATGAGAGCCGGCCAATAAGCTACTACATCACTCGCTTTCGGTCTTCCTCCGGCAAATCCGGTTACAGCATTTGGTCCGGTTAGAATCAAGGGAGCCACTTCCATTCCAAATCGATCTAAATCAGCTTTTGAATGCCCCATAACAGATACTCGTAATACGACTTCATTGAGCTCATTATAATCAGCACGTTCAGGTATCTCATTACATCCGTTAAACCCAACCTGTTCAATTCTAAAATCATCCAAAGAAAGTCCCAAGTCTTTTGCACGTTGTTTGAGCAGTTCCCCACCTACGCGTGCTTTTTTGAGGGCATCAGGCCAATAATAGGTTAGAGTTGAACTGAGTTTATATCCATCATTGTAACTTGCTGAAACTTTAAAAAATGGGGTTTCCGGTTTACCTTTAATACCGAATACTTTAACCCGATCTTTACCGGCCTGTTCAACCTGAATACTTGTAAAATCAGCAACACAATCCGGTGTGATGTATTCACGTGGATCACCAATTTCGTACAATAACTGCTCTTTTACGGTCATAGTGCTTACTAAGCCACCAGTTCCATCATGCTTGGTTACAAAAAAAGTTCCATCTGCTTGAGCTTCAATTATAGGAAACCCAATGTGTGCCATATCAGGTACTGTTTCCCAATCCGTGAAATTTCCACCGGTACACTGAGCGCCACATTCAATAATATGGCCGGCAATAGTTCCAATTGCCATTTTATCGTAATCGTTAAAAGACCATCCAAATTCATGAATCATTGGAGCTAAAGTAAGTCCGGTGTCAGTAACTCTTCCCGTTACAATAACATCAGCTCCAAGTTTCAGTGCCTCAACAATTGGGCGAGCCCCAAAGTAGATATTTGCACTTAATAGTTGATCTTTTACCGAAGTAATGGGTTCGCCATTATCCATGTTGTTTAAAGGATGACCCTCTTCAATTAATCTTTCAATATCCTCAAGAATATCGTCACCGTGAACCATAGCTACTTTGAGAGAAATATTTTTTGCTTTGGCACGCTCTAAAATCGCTTCCACACAAGCTTGTGGATTAACCCCTCCGGCGTTCGAAATAACGCGAATTCCTTTTTGTTTGATGTCTGGCAAAATTTCATCTACCACATCTACAAAATCTCGTGCATAGCCTAATTTTGGATTTTTCATGCGCTGTTTTTGCATGATGGACATGGTAACCTCCGCTAAATAATCCATCACCAGATAATCGATAGGGCCTTTACGAACCTGATCGATGGGTGCTTGAGGTAAATCACCCCAAAATCCTTGTCCGGATGCAATACGAATTGTTGATTTCACGCCAAACTTCCTTTTTAAATTGGTGAATTAGTTCCTATCTTTGATGAAACTTTGTTGCATTTACAATCATTTCATCATGTCCGTTGAAAGCGCGCAAAAAATACTAAAATCTCACCAACTAAAGGCTACACAAGGACGCATTGCTGTTCTTGAATTGTTTTTTAACACCCATAAAGCACTCAGCCATAGTGATATCGAGTCAGAACTGCAACAAGCAGCTATTGACCGTGTTACCATTTACAGAATTTTAGATTGTTTTGTAGCCAATAACATTTTACACAAGGTAAGCAGCGAACAAGCCGTTCAATTATTTGCATTAAGTCACACACACCACGACCATAAGCAGCATGCACACTTTATTTGTGATTCCTGTGATGCGGTTGAGTGCTTCGACTTACCTTTTGAAATTCAACAGGATGTACTTCAACAAAATGCAACGTTTCACATCAATTCTATTGATATCACCATTCACGGAACCTGTTCGCACTGCACACATTAGCCCATGTTACAAAAAGAATTTTCAGCTCTGAGTTCGTATCAAAAAATTAGTATTTGGCTTTCATCAGTATGTTTAATCCACTGCCTGATTACACCATTCATCATTGTTTTACTACCATCCGTATCTTCTTTTGCGGATGGATGGGTTGAATCAGCATTAATTGCTGCTGTAATTCCAATCAGTTTAGTGGCTTTTATGCCAATTTGGTGGAGACATAAAAATTGGAATCGTCTTATTGAACTTTCATTGGGAATTACTTTAGTTCTTGTAGCACAATGGATTTCATTTGGTCATGAGCATCACAGCCTTTTTGATTTTGAAGGTTTCTCTGAATTGGTGTTGATGGTATCAGGAACAGGATTAATTGCTTATGCAACGTTCCGGAACCGAAGACATACGCATCATTGCCATAATCCTCATCACGTTCATGAATAAAAAAAGGCTGTCAATATTAATTGACAGCCTTTTTTTTAGATTTTAATTCGTTGCATCACGGTCCTTGTATTCATCATACAATTGGATATGGCGTGAAGTCATCGGAATCTTAAATCCATCAATAAAAACAGCTTTCAAAGCTTCTTCCACACCTAAACCGTAGGTTGCAGCATAACCTGCATTATAGTTCAAATTACGTGTGTTTTCAGTTTCACCGGTACGAATAGCCACTAAAACACCTGCCTTATGCAGTTTTCCTGCATTTTGATAAGGTGCTTGATAGTTATCGTAACTGCGCGCTGTTGTTCGAAGTGTTGGCCCAACCAAACAAGGAACACCGGCCTCTGCGATTTTATCTGCCACTCTCCACCCTTCAGAAACCGAGCTCAGTATAAACTTGATGCCTTTCTGGGTTTTGATCCATTTCAAAGCTTCGAGAATATCATTTTCACGATCAACCTGAATCATAACAGGTAATTCACCTTTAAAAACAGCTCGCATGGCATCCCATTCAATGTTTTTATCAGGTTTTACCTTTCCTTTTGAGCCTGTTTCATAAGCTGACATCATTTCGTTATAAAAACGAGCCTTTTCCCAATAATCATTGATATTTTTGAGTGTTTTTTCAAAATCTTCTTTGATTTTTTTCTCGTCACGCTCATCCCACCATCCGCGCTTTCCACTTGATGGCCAACTCATTTGTAAAGCAGCATCAGCTTTTACAGCCATTGAATCCGGAGAATATCCCCAAAGATTAATCAAAGTAGCTTTACCTGCTATTGTTCCACCTGTGGGATGAGAAATAACTGTAGTTACCCCATTTACTCGTGTAACGGGAATACTTACGCTTGCCGGATTAATTGCCGTAAATGCACGGGCGTGCGGTGTAAATTCACCTATTTCGGTTTGGTCGTTGGTTACAGGTACGGCTTCAACTTCTTTTAAACCCAGAAACGTACCTGAATCAATGAAGCCTGGATACAGACGTTTACCTTGTGCATCAATTACTTTGTATCCAGCCGGAATTTTCGCAACGCCTTCAGAAACTTCCGTGATTGCACCATTTTCAATGAGTACAAAACCCTGTTGTATTACACCGTTGGTAACGGTATAAATTTCAGCATTTGTAATGGCAAATTTTCCGTACTCAGGCTTTTCAGTAATCTGAGCATTAACTGTAGATATAGCCCAAACACTTATCATTAACAGAAATACACTAATTTTTTTCATGAAATTTACTCCTAGTTATGGCTATGACGATTAGCTTCGGTTTCACCTAAAAATTCAAATACCCCCTGCATACAAGCATCGGTATGGCGACCGGTTGACTCATACAATTGGTATTCCTCTTCAGGATTAACGAAAAGACGCATGTCATCAGGGTCGCTTGCACGATTGAAATAGGTAACACCATCTACCAAAGTTCTTTCACAAATAGCATAAATACTAAGAGGATGTGCACTCCAAATACCTAAATCTGCTTGTTTTCCCTTTTCAATTGTACCTACTTGTTTATCCACACCTAATTGAATTGCAGGATTTAAGGTTATCATTTTGATAGCATCAGCAACGGTTGCGTTTCCGTATTTCACTACTTTTGCTGCTTCATGATTTAAATGGCGAATTAACTCTTCGGAATCTGAGTTGATAGATGTATTTACGCCATATTTGTTCATAATTGCAGCATTGTAAGCCGAAGCATAATACACTTCAAATTTATAAGCCCACCAATCTGAAAATGTAGAAGCATGTGCTCCGTTTTTTGCTAATTCAGGAGCCACTTTAAACCCTTCCAAAATGTGCTGAAACGTGTAATTTTTAACCCCATAATCATTGAATACACGCATAAGCATCAAAATTTCGTCAGCTCGGTAGCTATGGCAGTGCACCAAAACCTTACCGTCTAAGATATCGTTGATTACATCAAAGCGATAGTTTTGTGCCACCGGATCGGGTTGGGTTCCTTTTTTACGTTTTGCCCAGGCATTGTAGGCCTCTAAATAGGCATCACGTTTAGCTTTGTAGTCGCGAGCTGCGTCAAAGGTCTGACGCACCACTTGCTCAACACCCATACGAGAACGAGGTTGAACCCCAAATCCTTGGCCATGAACTCGGGTTGGATTTTCACCTAACGCGAATTTTATTGTTCTTGGTGCACCTTGAAACTTGAGTCCTTCCTGATCAGCACCATAACGTAATTTGATGGTTTCACCTTGCCCCCCAATCACATTTGCAGATCCGTGCATGATATGAATCGAAGTAACACCACCTGCTAAAGCGTGATACATACCTACATCAAGCGGGTCGACTACATCTTCCATACTAACTTCAGCTGTCACCGGATTGGTCCATTCGTTAACGCCTCGAGTGATCGCTAAATGTGAGTGAGCGTCAATGATTCCCGGCATTACAAATTTTCCGGTTGCATCAATCTCCTCGGTTCCTTTTGGAGCTTTCAGATTTTTACCTATTGCAGCAATAATCCCATCTTTTACCAACACATCCGTGTTTTCCAAGTCTTCACCGGCTACAGTAATTACGGTAGCATTTTTGATAAGAACAGAGCCTTTTTTTTGCGCCTGTGCCGATGAAAAAACCATCAAGCCAACTAGTAAAAGGCTACATAAACGTTTTATATTCATTGTTTTCTCCTTATTGAACATCATTTAGTTCGCCTTTAATAACCTGATACAACTGCTTGTTCTTTTTCTCGAACATGGCTTTAGTTGTAACAGTAAAATTAGCCACATAACCGGATTCCATTTTTCCGATTCTCGAATCCAATCCTAACACTTTTGCAGTATTGATCGTCATTGTTTTGATGAGTAATTCCTCAGAAATGCCCATTTCTTTTACCGTTTCAAGCGCTTTAGAAAAGTCTTTCCATTTCATGTTGAGTGATGTGAATCCAGGTTCTAATCCTGCATCATGCAAGGTTTTTAAGTTCATCACAAAATCGGTGTACGCCTTCCATTGCTTCTCACGAAATTGCTTCATATCAGCAGGAATATCCATTTCCACTTTTTTTGAAGTGTCTTTTTTAGCTTTTTCTTCTTTTTCTTTCCAATCCGGTTTCGCTGGCAAGTCTAAACTAACCAATACAGGAATTCGCTCTTTTTTAAGCAGATCAACATATCTGAACGCTTGTTTAGCAGATACGATCACTACATCAAAATTCAGTTTCTTTTTAAGTTTGATTACACGTTCTACATCTTCTTTGGTATCAACCTCAAAAAACAAAGGTTTTTCTTTATTGATGACCGGATATAAAGCTTCTAAAACCTCATCACGACCAGGATCAGTGTAGCGTTTTGGATCAGCTTGATAATTTTTTTGTTTGATTTGCAAAGCGGTAGCATCTGCCCAAAGTTGACGAAACTTAAGCATGCTTCCCATTAATGTTGATGGATACACATTACGAGTATTTTTAAAAGCAGCTTTTTGTGCTATTCCTGAAACGAACAGATTTTTTTGAGCATCATTCCCTGCCAAATAGTACACATCGAGTTCACCGGGAAGCATGAGTCCTTTCAAACCGATTGCTGCCATCGTAAAGCCTGCTTTCTTGGCATCAGCAACATCTTTCATTTTAAAATCAACCTCATCCAAAGGACTTCTTTCCGGCTGAATTCCTGCAAGATGATACGGTGGTTCGCCTGGTTTTTCTACGCGTTCATTGGAGCGTTTGGGTTCGGGTGAGGCGATCTCACTAAATCCATCAATAAAACCGGGGTACACATGAAGGCTATCCCCGCCATCTATCGTTTTTGCATCAAATGGAATCGTTGCAATGGCACCGATAGCTTCGATACTTCCGTTTCGCCATACAATGGCCGCTTTTGATATGGTTTTCCCTTCATGGGTGTGAAGAGTCACATTCTTGAGTGCATAAGCAGGAATATCTTGTGCTTGTAACGAGCTAAAACCCATACATAACACAGCTATTCCAACACCTAGTTTCGACATACTTCTCCTTGCTTCGTTAGGTTCTGTTGAAAGCTCGCAATAAACAAAAATTTGAAGTCTATCTAAATGTATAATGCGTGAAAAGTTGTAAAGTTTGACACGTTTTGAAGTAATCGTATGAAAAATAAAAATCGTTTTAAGAGTATTTTGTCTTAAGAATAAATGTGCCTATATTCAGACAAACTTGTCCTAATAGGAGTCACGATGAAGAAATACCTAACCGTTGATGCCAATGAAGCTGTAGCAAAAGTTGCTCATAAATTAAACGAAGTCATTGCCATCTATCCCATTACTCCAGCCTCACCCATGGGTGAATGGGCCGACACTTACACAAATGCCGGACAAAAAAATCTCTGGGGTGAAGTTCCTCATGTTATTGAAATGCAAAGTGAAGGCGGTGCAGCAGGAACCGTACACGGAGCGCTTCAAAATGGAGCTCTAACAACTACATTTACCGCATCTCAGGGGCTATTATTGATGCTTCCTAACCTGTTCAAAATTGCGGGTGAACTAACTCCAACGGTACTTCATGTTGCAGCACGTACCGTAGCAACCCATGCCCTATCCATTTTTGGCGACCACAGCGACGTTATGGCTGCTCGCTCAACCGGAATGGCCATGCTTTGCTCAAACTCTGTTCAAGAAGCGATGGACTTAGCAGCCATTGCTCATGCAGCTACTTTAGAGGCTCGTTTACCATTTATTCATTTTTTTGATGGATTCCGAACATCGCATGAAATTCAAAAAATTGAAGATATTTCAGATGATGTACTTCGAAATTTAGTAAGCGAAGAATTAATTACAGAACACCGCTTACGTTCTCTATCGTCTGATAACCCCTTTATTCGTGGTACAGCACAAAATCCGGATGTCTTTTTTCAAGCCCGTGAAGCAGGAAATCCCTACTACAACAATACGCCTGCTGTGGTGCAAAAATACATGGACAAGTTTGCTGAATTAACCGGCCGCCAATACCATCTTTTTGATTATTTCGGTAGCGAAACGGCTGAGGATGTATTAATTCTGATGGGTTCTGGAGTAGAAACTGCCCGAGAAGCGGCCGAATGGTTGAATGCCCAAGGTTATAACATCGGAATTTTATCGGTTCGATTGTTCCGACCATTTTCAATTCAGGATTTTGCAAAGGTTTTACCACTTACAACCAAACGTATTTCTGTTTTAGACAGAACCAAAGAGCCCGGTGCTACAGGTGAACCTCTTTACCAAGATGTTATCGCTGCATTATTTGAAGCAAGAAATCAGGAATGGTTGCCTGCTTCATTCAATCCGCTCGTACTTGGTGGACGTTATGGATTATCCTCCAAAGAGTTTACCCCTGCAATGGTTAAATCGGTAGTGGAAAACTTAAGATCTGATTCTAAAAAAAATCATTTCACAGTCGGTATTCATGACGATGTAAGCGGCTCAAGTTTAAGCTACAATGAAGCTGATTATGAGGAATCGAAAGATGTATTTCGTGCCTTATTTTTTGGTTTAGGTTCAGATGGAACCGTTAGTGCCAATAAAAACTCCATCAAAATTATTGGTGATAGTACCAAGTTTTACAGCCAAGGTTATTTTGTGTACGACTCAAAAAAATCAGGTTCAACAACGGTTTCTCACCTACGCTTTGGCCCTAAGCCTATACATTCCACCTATCTGATTCAAAAAGCAAATTTTGTAGCCTGCCATCAGTTTAACTTCTTACAGCGCTTCGATATGTTGAAGTACGCTGAAAAAGAGGCGGTATTTTTATTGAACTCCCCATTTTCAGCTGATGAAGTTTGGTCGAGAATTCCAAAATTTGTTCAGGATGAAATCATTGCAAAAAAATTGCAATTTTATGTGATTGATGCAGAAACCGTGTCAGAAAAAGCCGGAATGGGTCGTAGAATTAACACAGTAATGCAAACCTGTTTTTTTGCAATTTCTGGAATCCTGCCACAAGAACAAGCGATTGATTCTATCAAAAAAGCCATCAAAAAAACGTATGGAAAACGTGGTGATATTGTTGTAAAACAAAACTTTGATGCTGTTGATGCATCGGTAGCTGGAATGCATAAAGTGAATTATCCTGGTTCAGCCGATAGTTCTGTTATTATGCGTGAAGCTGCCACTATCGGAAAAAACTCAACCATCCATTTAGACCCGGAAATTGAAGCATTTATTCGCAATGTTACTGCTCCAATTTTATCAGGAAATGGTGACCAATTACCGGTTAGTGCTTTTAATGCAGATGGAACATTTCCAAGCGGAACATCAGAAATAGAGAAACGATGCATTGCATCAAGTATTCCAATTTTAGATCCTGATGTTTGTATTCAATGCGGTAAGTGTGCCTTTGTTTGTCCTCATGCTGTGATCCGTTTAAAAGCTTTTGATGAATCCATCTTATCCGATGCGCCCGAATCGTTTAAAGCGATGAAAGCACGTGGAAAAGACTTCCCGGAAGGCACCATGATGACCGTTCAGGTTTCACCCGAAGATTGTACCGGATGCGAATTGTGTGTGGAAGTTTGTCCAGCTAAAAACAAATCGAATACCTCGCTTAAAGCCATCAATATGGCTCCGATTGATGAGCATTTGGAAGAAGAAAAAGCAAATTGGGATTTCTTCCTTTCCATTCCTGAGTTTAATCGTGATTTAGTTCAAAAATCAACCATTAAAGGCTCGCAGGTTTTACAACCACTATTCGAGTTTTCTGGTGCCTGTTCAGGCTGTGGAGAAACTCCATACATAAAACTGGTTACTCAGTTGTATGGCGATCGCATGTTGGTTGCAAATGCAACAGGTTGTTCTTCCATTTACGGTGGTAACTTACCAACTACACCTTACACCAAAAACAAAGATGGACGTGGACCTGCTTGGTCGAATTCTCTTTTTGAGGACAATGCCGAGTTTGGTTTGGGATATCGTGTTGCAGTGGATATGAAAAAATTCCAAGCCGAAAATTTGGTTAAAAAGTTGGCTTCAGAATTAGGTGATGATCTGGTAAAAGCAATTTTGGAAGCCGATCAAACCGAAGAAACGGGCATTAATCAACAACGAGAACGTGTAAACATCCTGCGAAATAAACTAGAAGGACATACCAATGCTGATGCCAAACGCTTAGTTGCATTAGCCGATTTCTTAGTTAAAAAATCAGTTTGGATTATTGGCGGCGACGGATGGGCTTACGATATCGGTTATGGTGGTTTAGACCATGTGATTGCCTCAGGAAAAAATGTGAATATTCTAGTTTTAGATACCGAAGTATATTCCAATACAGGAGGGCAAATGTCGAAAGCGACACCTATTGGTGCGGTTGCCAAATTTGCTGCTGGTGGTAAACCTAATGCTAAAAAAGACCTGGCTTTACAAGCTATACAATATGGTAATGTGTATGTTGCTCGAATTGCCATGGGAGCAAAAGACACCCAAACATTAAAAGCCATAATGGAAGCAGAGACTTATGAGGGCCAGTCATTAATCATAGCTTACAGCCATTGTATTGGACATGGAATTGAAATGAAAAATGGTCTAAATCAACAAAAATTGGCAGTAGATTCCGGTTATTGGCCATTATTCCGTTTTAATCCTGATTTAAAACTAGAAGGAAAAAATCCTTTCCAACTCGATTCTAAAGGCCCATCCATTCCTTTTGATGAGTATGCCCTTCGCGAAACACGCTATATGATGCTTCAAAAATTTGACCCGGTTCATGCGAAAGAATTAATGAAACAGGCACAGCAACAAGTTCGCGACCACTGGAAAATGTACGAAAACATGGTTCAACTGTTTGAACCTAAAACTGAAGCTTAAGGAGACATCATGGACTTAACCACAACCTACATGGGATTAAAACTGAAGAATCCATTGGTTCCTTCAGCATCCCCTCTATCCAGTAAAATTGATACAGCAAAAAAATTGGAAGATAATGGCGCTTCCGCAATCGTGATGTATTCGCTTTTTGAAGAACAAATTACGCGGGAAGCTCAAGCTTTGGATCATACACTTACAACGTATAGTGAAGCTTATGCCGAGGCCATAAATTACTTTCCGGAACCGGATGAATTCTCAAACATCCATGCCGAGGAATATCTGGAACAGATTTATCGTTTAAAATCTGAACTTGAAATTCCTGTAATTGCCTCATTAAATGGAGTTTCTGCCGGTGGATGGATGAATTTTGCAAAATTGATTCAACAAGCCGGTGCCGATGGTCTTGAGCTGAATGTGTACTATTTGGCAACTGACCCGGCAATGGATTCCAAGCAAGTGGAAGAAAATTATCTGAATGATATTCGTGCCGTTAAGCACGCTACAACACTTCCAATTGCGGTTAAAGTCGGTCCTTATTTCAGTGCTTTTGCAAATATGGCAGTGCGCATGGCCGCCGCCGGTGCTGATGCTTTGGTTCTTTTCAATCGGTTTTATCAACCGGATATTAATCTGTCGGATTTAACGGTTGAACCTAGTTTGCAATTTAGCTCGGAATTTGAAAAACGGCTTCCCATGCGTTGGTTGGCTATACTTTATGGACAAGTTAAAGCAAGTTTAGCAGCAACAACGGGTGTTCATACTGCTGAGGATGCCATCAAGATGATTCTTTGTGGCGCTGATGTTACCATGATGGCATCTACCCTACTTAAACATGGCCCTCATCGACTTCAGAATATTTTAGATGGAATTGAACAATGGATGACCGACTATGAATATGAGTCGATTGAACAAATGAAAGGAAGCATGAGCCATCAAAATGTAGCAGAACCTGCCGCCTACGAGCGTGCTAACTACCTGCGCATTTTGCAAGGTTATAAAATCTAATTTTTGGTTAGGTTGGTTACCTGAGGTTGAAAGCCGGGGATTTGTTTCTCCGGCTTTTTTTATGTGTTTTATGTTGATATAACCCACCACTAAACTAGGTAATAACTCATTAAACAGGTAGTTATCCAAAAAGTGTTTCTATGAGGTACGTGTTGTTTAACCGCGTATGTTGTTCGAAAATCGCTAATCAATTCAATACGTATTCACTAATTTGGATTGATTTGTAAAATCAGAACGATGTTTGTTGGAAAAAGATTTGTGAATTGAGGATTAAACTTCACTATACCTCCAAAAACAAAAAGAGCCGACTTGCGATCGGCTCTCTTTCATCAACCATGTTTTTAACCCATAAAAAAATGATAGTAACTTAATTATAGACCGCTTCTTTTTTCGACACGAGTAATTGTTTTAACACGTTATATTCATCTTTGAGCATACTAAAAATCATTTTATCAGAATATTTACCACGTTTTAACGCATGCTCTCTAAGTAAACCTTCTTGCTTAAAACCTAATTTGCTAACTAAGGCAATCCAGTTTTCATTAAAATCAAATGCTGAAGTCGAGACTTTGTTCATTTGTAATGTTTCAAAACAATAGGTTAAGCCTTCCAGAAAAGCAGCTTTACCATAACCCTGATTACGATAGGATTTATTGCCAATTGTACACTCGATGGAACACTTTTTATTGAGCTCATCAATATTGTGAATATCAACGATACCTATCAGTCTATTCGTTTGTTTTTCATGAATTTCGAGTAAACGATTGGTTGAATGTTGCGTTTCTACAATTCGCTTCATTCGGGTTAAAAACGACTCAAAGGATTCATTGCTGTGAGGAAAATCTGAATCGTAGTAGTTAAGTTCTTCGTCGTTGTTCCACTGATAGTGAATATGTACGTTTGCGATACTTAGCGGCTTTAAATCGATCATGAAAAACAGTTGATGTTATTTGTTGCGCTGATAATACAAATTGATTCTATTGCCTGTTCCTCAAAAAAGCGCTTTTTTACATTTTATTACACTTGACACGAATGCGATAAAATCCTTAAGAGCTTGTTTCAATTTTCATTTTTTTTTGAAAATTGACTTGAATAGTTAGTAATTTTAACCATGCAAAAAAATGAACAGCTCACCGCTCAAGAATCAGCTTTACAAGAACTTAAGAATTTTCTTGATTCGAAAGAATTGAGCACGAAAACGCTGTTACATGTCTCTATCCCCTATACCGTTCACGATCCTCTCGCTATTCTGGAGATTAATCCGGAACATGATTTTTCTTTTTTTTGGGAACGGCCGGATTTAGAAATGGCACTTGCAGCCGGAGGAATTGCCTTTAGCATTGAAGACGATACGATTTCAAAAGATGAAATATTCAAGCTAGTTACCCATTTCAGAACCACTTACAAGCAATTTGGGTATTGCGACCACTCTTTGGCCACTCCATTTTTTACGGGGGGAATGGCCTTTGGAACGAATACGCAAAATGAGGTTTGGAAAGCCTTTAAAAAATTGCGTTTGAGTATTCCTGATTGGACCTATATCAAGAATGGTCAATTTGCTCTTTTAAATCTTGCTTATCTATACACCCCCGGAGAATCCACTGATTCTGTCATTGATTTGTTTGAATCCCGAATTCAAAACTTGGATAAAGCCATACATTCGTTAATGGATGCCACTCCTGAACCGGATCGTATCCACTATTTTGTGTCATCAGAAACGCCCTACCAACAATGGGAAAAAGGAATTCAAACTGCAAAATTACTATTTGAAAGTGGTGAAGCGCAGAAATTGGTTTTAGCACGTGAATTAAATGTAACAGCTAACAGGAAAATCGAACCAACCCGATTTATCAATAAGCTTCGTGGATTGTATCCATCCTGTTATAGTTTTATGGTTCATTTACCGGATGGGCACACGTTTTTAGGCAGTTCTCCGGAGCGATTGGTTTCTTTCCACAAAAACTACATTTTAACCGAGGCATTAGCAGGAAGTATTTCACGTGGCAAATCAGCAAAAGAAGATGCTTTCCTTGAACAGAGTCTTTTAAATTCAAGCAAAGACTTATCCGAGCATTCGATCGTTGTTTCAGAAATTTTAGCTCGATTACAACCTTTCAGCAGCGAAATTCAGGTAGCTGATCATCCCGGAATACGCAAAATTGCTAACGTTCAGCATTTACACACGCCTATAACAGCATGGATAAATCACAAAACAGAATTATTAGATTTATTTTTTGAATTACATCCAACGCCTGCTGTTGGCGGATTTCCTAAAGATGTAGCTAAAAAACATGTTCATGCTATTGAAGGTTTCGATCGTGGCTGGTATGCCGGTCCGGTTGGTTGGTTTAACTTAAGTGGTTCCGGTGAATTTGCCGTTGGAATCCGAAGCGGAGTAATTTGGGAAAATCAAGCTCGTTTTTATGCCGGATGTGGAATTGTTCCTGATTCAGATCCTTTAAAAGAGTGGGATGAAACTAAATTGAAATTTATTCCCATGCTCAGTGCATTGGAGTTTGCCTGATTTTACGTTCATCCGTTCATGATTCTACACTCTCGGTTTAAGAATTTGTACATTCAGATTTATTCATTTACCCACTGATATGCAAGATAAGGGTCAACTCGCGCTAAATTGGTCGTTTGAATTCTTAAAAACACTTGTTAAGCAAGGAGTTAGTGATGCCATCATTTCGCCGGGTTCTCGCTCCACTCCATTGGTATTAGCAGCTCATCAACTTAAACAGTTAAACAAACGAGTTGTTGTTGATGAACGATCTGCTGCATTTCAAGCCTTGGGAATAGCCAAAGCAACAAACCAACCGGTTGTATTAATTTGTACATCAGGAACAGCAGCAGCGAATTATTTTCCGGCTATAGTTGAAGCCAGTCTATCTCGAGTACCTTTGATTGTGATTACCGCTGATCGTCCGGCAAAACTACGGTCAATTGGTGCTCAACAAACCATAGATCAGGTAAAATTATTCGGTAATCATGCCACTTATTTTGAACTTGGTGAGCCAAATGAGTTGGATTTTAGACGCTTACCTGTTTTGGCCTCGCAAGTAATCCATGAAACATCCAAAGCTCAGGTTGTTCATGTTAATGCGGCTTTTAGAAAACCACTGGAGCCCAATGCGTATGAGCCGATTGTTGATTATTCGGAATCTGAACCGTTTTCGTTTAGTCTTCCTAAGGCCAATTTAGATGAATTGATTTTAGAATTGAGTGTAGCCAAACGGCCACTTTTTATTTTTGGACCTGTCATCCTTCCATCACACGGGTTTTCAGAAATTTATGAATGGGCAATTGAACGAAATATTCCTTGTATTACCGAATCCCTTTCACAGTTACCTGTAAATTGCGGCCTTTTTGAAGGCCCTTTACGCAATTCTGAACTCCGAACATTTTTAAAACCCGATTTAATCGTTCGTTTTGGGCGTCAGCCGGTCTCAAAAAGTGTAGAACTGTATTTGGAAGCCCATCAATCCGTTCCACATCTTCATTTTGATGTTTTTGATGTTTGGCATGATGCAACGTTTACCACAACGGCACATTTTTTTGGTAAAATTGATACTCATCACCTTAAAGATATTGATATCGAGTTCGACCCTGATTGGCGAGACCTTTGGAAGAATCTCGAACATGATTCAAAAACAAAACGTGCCAGTATTGTAGCATCGGATTCCTTCACGGATGGCAAGGTTATCTCACAAGTCATTCAATGGAACGGCTTTAGTGGAATTCACCTCTCCAACTCCTACCCTATTCGGGATGTGGAATGGTTTGCATCCTTAAAAAACAAAAACGTTTACTGTAATCGTGGAGCTAATGGAATCGACGGAGTACTATCAACTGCGATGGGGAATTCTGTTTCACATAACGACTTTTGTACCATCATTGGAGATGTTGCCTTTATACATGATGCGTCTTCATTGGCTTATCATCGTGCATATACCGCTAATCACACCATTATTCTTATAAATAATGGCGGTGGACGAATTTTTGAAATGCTGCCTATTGCCCAATCAGCACCTGAAGTATTGGAAACGTATTACCAAACTACTGTTCCTTTTCACGCAGAGCAGATCTGTAAAGCATTTGACATTTCGTATCAAAGAGTGAATCATTCAATAGCATTAGAAGCACTATTACACGAACAGTATCAAGGATTGCGACTCATCGAGTGTGTAACGGATGCAAGGGCTTCCCAAATGCAAAGAAAGGACATCTTACGTTGAGTGCGTTTGTTTTTTTGCACGGATTTTTTCAGGATTCCCGAGTTTGGTTACCTCTTAAAACGGAGTTAGAAAATCGAGGTCATGCTGTTTTTACTCCTGATTTACCGGGATTTGGAGCACATCATGTAAACAATGAACACGAGCTCTTCGTAGATGCCCAAGTTTTTTGGTTGCAACAATATGTAGAATCACTTAATCAAAGCAAGCTCATTGTAGTTGGTTATTCCATGGGGGCCCGTTTGCTGCTACAAGCGGTTCATCACTTACAACATTTGGCAGAAGGATTCATCATTGAAAGTGGCACAAATGGGATTTCGGATGAAATCGAACGCATATCTCGGCAGGAAAATGATTTTCGATTAGCACAATTCGCTTTGTCTGATTTTACAGGATTTCAGCATTTTTGGGAGAATCATCCGACTTTACAACCTGCAATAACAATTGAAGACCATGAACTACAACGAATTCGAGAAATTCAATTGAGCCAAAATCCGCAGTATGTTGCCTGGAGTTTGATGCACTTTGGAACCGGTTCTATGCCATTTTTACCTAAATCGTTTTTTTCAAACTTTACGAAACCGGTTTTATTTTTAGCAGGTGAACAAGACCCAAAATTTGCAAAAAAAGCAAAAGAATTGACACGTTTTAATCCTCTATTTTCTTGTGAGATTATATCGAACTGTGGACACCGTGTTCATGTAGAACACCGAGAACTTTATTTAAAAAAACTGGAAACATTTCATAAACAGATAAACCCATGAGTATTGAATGGACAACCGTTAAGGAATACGAAGATATCACCTATAAAAAAACCAAAGGTATTGCGCGCATTGCGTTTAATCGTCCGGAAGTTCGAAATGCTTTTCGTCCAAAAACGGTATTTGAACTGCATGAAGCCTTAATTGATGCCCGTGAAGACCAATCCATCGGTGTTGTTTTATTGTCGGGCGAAGGCCCCTCACCAAAAGATGGTGGTTGGGCATTTTGTTCAGGTGGCGACCAACGTGCACGTGGTCACCAAGGTTATGTGGATGATGACGGCACACCACGTTTAAATATTTTGGAGTGTCAGCGAGTCATTCGTTTTATGCCCAAAGTAGTAATTGCTGTTGTTCCGGGTTGGGCTGTTGGTGGCGGACACAGCTTGCATGTGGTGTGTGATTTAACCCTCGCCAGTAAAGAACACGCCATATTTAAACAAACTGATGCTGATGTTACCAGTTTTGATGGTGGTTATGGTTCGGCATATTTAGCAAAAATGGTTGGTCAAAAACGAGCTCGTGAGATTTTCTTTTTGGGTAGAAATTATTCGGCCCAAGAAGCCTTTGAGATGGGTATGGTGAACGCGGTAATTCCACATGATGAACTGGAAGATACCGCTGTTCTTTGGGCTCAGGAAATCTTGCAAAAGTCTCCTACATCCATTAAAATGCTCAAATTTGCATTCAATTTAACGGATGATGGCATGGTGGGTCAGCAAGTTTTTGCCGGTGAAGCTACACGATTAGCGTATATGACCGATGAAGCCAAAGAAGGTCGAAACGCGTTTTTAGAAAAGCGCAAACCCGATTTTAGTTCAATTAAATGGATTTCTTAAACAAAGGGCTGTGAAAACAGCCTTTTTTGTTTATTGCAACATTATTTGCACAAAAGAATCAAAACTTTTAGCCTGTATTTGATATTATAAATGAGATAGGCTAATTAAATATAGTGCATAAAGTCAATGGCAGAACCACTCAAAAACCACTTTTCTACCAATGTGCCTGAACAATTGGCACAACATATTAAACAGGTTTATCCAAGTTTTGATGTACAGGGATTCTTAACATCGGCTTTACATGGATTTGAACAACTGGAATTAATGCAACGTGGTAAAAAATTAGCCCAAGATTTAAACGCGTTTTTACCTGCTGATTTTTCTGAAGCCGCTCAGATTCTAATGGATTCCATGTCCATACCCTTGTCTCACACCAATTACTTGCCCATGCAATCCTTTTTTTACATGCCACATTTGAATTATGTGGCTTTATTTGGATTGAAGGACCCTGAAACAGCGCTTTCTGCCTTAAAATCCATGACCACAAAATTTTCAGCAGAATTTGCCATTCGTCCGTTTATTGAACGATACCCTGATTTTGTTTTTGAAAAACTGCACGAATGGAAACACGATTCCAATGTTCATGTTCGCCGTTTGGTTTCGGAAGGTACACGACCACTTTTGCCTTGGGCTTCACGTTTAACCGCTTTGCAACAAAATCCCCATCCTGTTCTCCCCTTGCTCGAACATCTTAAAGATGATGCAGACTTGTATGTGCGTCGTTCCGTTGCCAATCACCTCAATGATATCACCAAAACCCATCCTGAACTAGTTTTAGACCTATGTGAACGGTGGTTAAAAAAAACTGAAGACCATATTCAATGGATTGTAAAACAAGCGCTACGAACGCTTATTAAAAAAGGAAATTCAAAGGCGATTCAACTGTTAGGTTTTGGTACTTCTGAACGTATAGAAATTTTAAACACCTCTTTGGCTCCTACCGTTGTTTATCTCAATAATTCAGTTGAAACGAGTATAACTTTATTCAATCAGGGTGATACGGAACAACGCTTGTTGATCGATTATGCCATACATTTTATGAAAGCCAATGGGAAAACTCAGAAAAAAGTTTTTAAAGGATTTGATACAACCTTATTACCACAGGAAACGAGAACATTTGTGAAAACACATCGCTTTCAACAATTAACCACGCGTAAACATTACGAAGGTCAGCATAGTTTTGAGTTTTTGATAAATGGTAAACCTCACCCGATCGGTGAATTCTTTCTAAGACTGTAACCTTAAACGCGGTTATTTTCAGTATTTTAAAGCATCAGTCGGTTCAGAATCTTTCCCATTGAAATACTCTGCTAAACTTCATTTATTTAGTTTTCTGTTCGTACTTACCGGATTTGCGGTACAGGCACAAATTAGTCCACATAAGCTGCTCACTCAGTATGAACTAAAGAATTGGCAAGCAGAGGACGGCCTCCCTCAAAATTCAGTTACCACAATTATTCAAGGCTCTAATGGGTATCTCTGGATTGGAACGTACGACGGTCTTGCACGCTTCGATGGCGTTACGTTTACCACCATAAATCGCAAAAATAACCCAAAATTAGCCTCAAGCTATATTTTAAGTCTTGCTGAAGATGTAACCGGTGCTATTTGGATTGGTACATCCGGTGATGGAATATGGACGTATCACCAAAATCAACTAAAAAAAGTTTCCCTTTCTCCGGATTTAGAAAAAGCTGACATCACCCATTTATTGTTTGATACTCGTGGAAACTTATGGATTGGCACCTATGGTAAAGGGCTTTTTCGATGGGATGGAAAAACGCTAAAAAATTGGACTGTTGAAGATGGTTTACCCGGAAATATCATACAAACACTACACGAAGCTAACGATGGTACACTTTGGGGTGGAACGCGTGGCAGTGGTTTGTTTTTTGTTGAATCCGACACTGAAATAATAGCGGTTGGCGAACAATCCGGACTTAAAAACGGATACATTCGCGATATGGCAGAACTGGAAAATGGCACACTCATCATCGCAACTGCCGGCGGTGGGATTTTCCTGTATGAAAATGGTCGTTTTGAGCAATATGATACGAGCAAAGGCTTAAGTTCAAATGGCGTAAATGCCCTGCAGGTAGATCATTCCGGAACTGTTTGGATTGCTACGGAAACGGGTGGACTTAATCGTTATGCAGAACTGCGTTTTTCATCTATTGGTTCGTTTGATGGGATTGGAAGCGACGCGATTACGACGTTATTTTTAGATAAAGAATCTAATCTTTGGATAGGCACATCGGGCGGTGGGTTAACACGACTATCCGATGGAAAGTTTACAAGTGTTACCGTGAGAGAGGGTTTGGCAAGTAATTTTGTTTGGACGGTAGCCGAAGATAAAAACGGAAAAATATGGTTAGGTACCAATGGAGAAGGAATTTCTGTTGTTGACGATTTGGAAACCTATACATTACACCAAGGTGCAGGCTTAACAAATGGATATGTTCGAACCATATTGAATGCAACGGATGGTAGCATGTGGGTAGGCACCTACAACGGCTTATTCAAATTTGTTGATGAACGCGTTGTTGCGCATTTAACTATAGAAAATGGTCTTACCTCAAATATCATTTTGTCATTATATCAAGATAATCAGGGAATCATTTGGGTTGGGACTTCCGGTGGTGGTGTAGTTGGCATGAAAAACAATCGTATCATTAAACAATACGATACCATAGACGGCTTATCCAATGGATACATTCGTTCGATCATTCGAGATTCACATGGAAGACTTTGGCTCGGTACAGGTGGTGGTGGAATTAGTATCATTGATGGAGATTCACTGCTAACGTTAAACACAGATCATGGATTAGAATCCAATACCATTATCGCACTTTATGAAGATAACCGGAAAAGAATGTGGATTGGAACGCATGGCGGTGGGTTATCTATGTATGAGGCGGAGAAAGTCTATACCGTAACCGTTTTAGAAGGTCTGCCTGATGACATCATTTTCCATATTCTCGAAGATTCAGATGCACACTTATGGATGAGCTCCAACAGAGGCGTAATCCGAATTCATAAACGCGAACTACTTGATTTTTTCTATCAAAAAACCAAACGTATTTCACCTATGTTGTTTGGCAAATCGGATGGAATGAAGAGTTCGGAGTGCAATGGAGCAAATCAGCCGGCTGCATTACGGGATTCAAAAGGTCGTCATTGGTTTCCTACTGTAAAAGGGGCTAGTTTTGTGGATGCCGATCGCTTAATCATTCATCCCAAACCAACTCCTGTAATTCTGGAATCTATTGTTCTAGACTATGAAACCATCTTATCTGATTTTCCTGAAATTTTTGAAAAAAGACATCAATCCTATCAGTTTAACTACACCTCGCCAACGTTTACGGCTATCGAAAAAATTACTTTCCAGGTAAAATTGGACGGCTTTGACAGCGATTGGATTGATAAAGGAAATCAACGATTTACCATTTATACCAATCTTCCTGAGGGGGACTATGTTTTTAAAGTGAAAGCAAGAAACGGCGATCGAATGGTTACAGAAAATGAAACCATGTACGCTTTTACCGTTCCAACTCCCTGGTTTAAAACATGGTGGGCTTACAGTCTGCTATTCATGTTGCTTGCAGGCGTTAGCAGTTCAGCTTATTGGTATCAACGAGAAGCCTTGCGCAGAAAGAAAGAAGAAGAAATGGCCATGGCACAGCTCAAATTTGATGCTGAACGTGAACGATTAAAAAGGGAATCCTCTGAGGCAAAAGCGCGTGAATTGGAAACAGAATATGAACTTGAAATTCAGCGGCGAATTGCCGACCAAGAACGAAATGAACGCGAGAAAGAAAAACTAAGTGCTCAATCCTTCGCTGAAGGAATCGAAAAAGAACGAAGTAGAATAGCTCGCGAGCTTCATGACCAGATTTTAGGGACATTAAGTTCCATCATGCGCCGTATTCAGATTGAGGCCAAACGAACCGCAGATTACGACCAACTTATGTCGAAACTTGACGCCCTTTTGATGGAACTGGATGCGCTTGGCCACGATATTCGCAATATTATGGATGATTTGAAACCGGGCAGTTTAGAGTTTTTCTCATTGGCGGATACATTGGAGTCACTTTTACAAAAGCAAACCGATTTAGCCATTCAATACATCAAAACAAGTATTCGAACACCAAAAATTCTTCCTGAACTTTCACCGTATCAAAATGTTACTATTTATCGCATTTTTCAGGAAGGCATTCATAACGCTATTAAACACGCGAATCCATCTGAAATCTCTATCGAAATTACCGAGTTGCCTGATAACCGACTTAGATTTACTCTCAAGAACAATGGAACTCCATTTGATGTAAATCAAACGTTACTAAAAGCCAATCAAATGAAATCAAAGTCGGGCAATGGACTCCAAAATATGCAGCACAGAGCCCAAACGATTAATGGGGAAATCAACTGGAAATCAGATGATACCTGTACGGAAATGACTCTGATTATCCCCTTCTCGTAATCCATATTGGGATTTAGAAACATAACGAATGCTTGAGTACCTAACCACCAGAGCATGTTAAATGAATGATTTAAACCATGTTAGCCGCGTTAATTTGCGTTTTTAAATTGCCGTTTAGTTAAACACAAGACCGAATTGTGATGCTCGATGTAGGCTTAAAACAGCTTAACTATGGTAAACAACACATGCCTCATAGACACACTTTTTGGATAACTACCTAACGATTCAACGTGATTATTTTCATTAACTAAAAAACGCTTTAGAGGTTTAGTCTTCCATACCCGGCTGTGTGAATTCCCACCCTGTCTTATCTTTTTCTGCCTGAACCATTTCACGAACTTGTTTTAATAATTCGGGGGCATCATAAACAATCCCATCTTTGATTGTCCAACGTACACCACCAACGCGTTCAATCGTATTTTCCTTAGTTACTTTGATGTGTCCGGTTCCATATAACACTTTAAAATTGGCTAATGGATTTTCGGGTACAATCACTAAATCAGCTTTTTTGCCTACTTCAATGGTTCCCAATTCGTTTAGCTGACCTAAGGCC
>CAZIQX010000011.1:30515-32124 GCA_964541325.1 uncultured Chitinophagales bacterium
GGAGTTGACCAAGTGCTTCTGCCCCGTTTTTTGTAGCCGATTGGAGTACTTCCAGGGGATGAAAGCCGGCTTCTTGCAACAATTCCAGTTCACGAATTAAACCAAACCCATATAACTTGTAAATGTACCCTGCATCCGAACCGGCTGTAACGCGTCCACCTGCATTTTTATAATCATTCACAAATTGCATCCATAAGCGATAATTTTCTTTCCATGCAATTTCTTGTGATGTTCCCCAATCTAACCAATACGAACCATGTGTAATGCGATTTGGCGCGTAGAATGTCCATAAACTTGGTAAGGTGTAAAGTGGATGCCACTCAGCGGTTCGCTCGCGCATTAAATCTCTGCTCGCTTCATAGATGGTAAAGGTTGGATTGATGGTGAAATCAAGATTAATTAATTCCTGAATCGTTTTATTCCATGTTTCAGAACCGGGCTTAGCTGATTGTTTCCACAATTTTCCGGCTTCTTCAAATCGATGTTGTTCATTATTGTAATTATACTCAGCCGGATAATGTTGAATGATTTTGTCATCAAACATAGCCTCAGGTAATCCATACCAATGTTCCATACTGGTCATACCCCAACGCGCTGTGGTTAATACATTGGCTTCGGTTACGTTGAGTTGAGCATGGTGCGCAGTTACTTTCAGCCCTAATCTTCGAGCTTCTTTAATCGTTGCTTCATAGATATCCGGTCTCATGCCAAATAACTTGAGTCCGTCTGCTCCTTTTTTCGCTACCATTTGAACCCATTTTTTGGCATCATCGGGCGTTTCAATAGGTTTTTCAGCCCCTAAACCAAATCCGATGTAAGCAAAAATACGTGGCGCATCAATCTCGTTTTTTGAGCTTAAGACTTTATGACGTAGAGTCCAGTCTAAACCATTAAATGATCCGGGTTCTCGAATCGTGGTAATGCCATGTGCAAGCCATAGTTTGTACACGTAGTCCGGAGTTGTTCCCTGCGCTGAGCCACCGGTATGAGCGTGCATATCCACTAAACCAGGAATGACGAACATGCCATCTGCCTCAATAATTCTATCGTTCGGACCGGCTTGAGGTCTTCTTGCTTCATTAATGGGAAGCTCCGGATAACCCACCTGCTGAATGCGAACTATTCTATCTTTTTCTATCACAATATCCATTGGCCCTTGTGGTGGCGCTCCATTTCCTGTAATAACCGTAACTCCACGTATAATTAACTTACTGTATGGACCTTCCCCTTCTTTTCTAGGTTGAGCATCGGTCATTTGAGCAATAGTAGCTTGAAACAGAAATAAAGAAAAAATGACAGTAAACAGAATTCTCATAAACACATCAATTAGGTTCGAGGCCAAATTAGAGGTTAGAAATAAATCTATTTGTTAAAACTTTTTTGATGAGATGACTCTCTCACCATCCTGCGCACTCAGCACCTCACCATCCTGCGCACCCGGCACATCACCATCCTGTGCACCCGGCACCTCACCATCCTGTGCACCCAAAACTTCACTATCCTGTGCACCCACAACTTCACCATCCTGCGCACCCAGCACCTCACCATCCAGCGCACTCAGCACCTCAGCATCTAGCTCACCAAACACCTCAGCATCTAGCTCACCAAA
>CAZIQX010000012.1:0-6221 GCA_964541325.1 uncultured Chitinophagales bacterium
GCTATAATGACAAAGGATGCGAGGATCAGGGTAAGAATGGATGCCTGTATGCGGGTGCGCAGCGAGGGCTGCAAAAATCCTTCGAAGAAAAGAGCGTCCGGAATGATGGAGCTCAGTCGATCCAACAATAGGAGCAAGGCAATAAAAACAATCAGCAAAACGAAAAGGAAGGAAAACAGGGACAGCCATTTTTTACCTCCACCATAAGCTTTTCCAATAGGTACAAAATAGGGTTCTTGATGTGTTGATGTTGACTCGGACCGAACGCCTAAGGTGAAATCAGAATACAATCCACCACGTTTTCCACTTCCCGCGTGTGCGTATAGTAAAACGGTATCCAACGAACCGGCCGGTTCTTTAACTTTTATCCAGTGATTTCCACGTTGACCAAATTCATACAACGAATCTCTTTTTTTAAGCATTAACCCTTCATTTCCATGTTCTTTTGCTATGGAAAATCGCTCTTTGATGTCATCCAAAGTAGTAATGGCATATAGTAACGAAACAGGAAGTTGATTTTTTGCACAGAGTTCATCAAGGACTTTTCGTCGTTCAACAAAAGGTTTTTGTACGATTAAACTGGATTTTAAAGCGAGTACATCATAGGCAATAAATGCGACAGGGAATTCTTCCATCAGTGTTTTTCCGGGTTTTTTTACCCCCATGCGCTTTTGTAAATGTTGAAAGGACAAGATTTCGTCGTCCTTAAATACAATAATTTCACCATCCAAAATACAATCCGGTAATTTGCGCTCAAGGAAAAAAGAGGATAACTCTGGGAATGAACCGGAAATTTCGTTCAAATCTCTAGAAAATAATTTTACCTCTTGATTATGAATATGAGCTTGACAGCGCATGCCATCAAATTTTTCCTCACACGTAAAATCCGAAAAATCAACCTTATTTACGGTGTGTAAGGGGCTTGCTAACATAAAAGCTAAAGGCTTGAAATACGAAAACTCAACCTTGCGTAGTGTGTTATGGATACTTCTTTCCAAGGTTTTTTCTAAAGAACCGGTAAGCATTTGTGCGTAGCGTAAGTCATCAACAGATTGAGAAAAAGCTAACGATAAAGCCTTTAGGATACTTCGCTCTTCAAAACCGATACGCAAAGAATAGCGATGCATGACTCGAATGGCATACTTAATTTCAACAGGTGTTAAACGCGACCATAAATGATGTAGCCGCTTAAGCTTTTCATCTTTATTTTTTATGGAAGCAAGTTCATTAAAAAAAGCAGCAATTTCTTGTAAAGGAATAGGTTCAGGGTTTCGCTTTGCCATTGCGGTTGGCCAAGCTTCCATTAACTTTTCAATAGCTTCTGAGGCTGAACCCGTTGCTGTTCTACATGTTTTGAAAACAAAGTCGTAATCAAGCTCCATAAATGAACAGGCTGCTTCGGCAATTGTTTTATGTCCTATCGAAAGTGATCGTTCATCATTGGCCGGTAAAGCGCCCTCCCCAAAAAAACGAACAGCTAGTTGTTGATCCGTTAGTGTGGGCAATGTTTGAAGGTAGCTAGCACAAATTTCTGATTTTTCAACGCTACTACGTGTATCTGCAATCCGTTGTGCGGTTTCTGCAAACTGTCGAAAAGAATGTATCATCCTTAATCCTCTCCGCGTTCAACGTTTCCAAGTGGGAAGGCTTCAAATCCTTTTTGATGCAGAAAATAACAGACTATATCAGGATTTGGACTATGCGTGATAAACGTTTTTTTAGGATTTAGTTGCTCTACAATGCCTAATAATTCATAAAAATCAATATGATCCGATAAAGCTATGCGTTCATCAATAACTTGTTGCTGTCTGCGCGCTTCTAATGCAGCCCAACCGGAAACATAAGCCACTTTTTTCTTACTGATTTTAGTAATACGATTGGAATCCACCACATTTGAAGGCATAATTAAGGCTTTTCCACGGAGCTGTTTTGTATCTAATTTTTCATACTCACCGAGATGAAATCCATACGATTCATAAATCTTGCAAAGTTCAAAACCTGCTTCATGAATCATCATTGGAATATCAGCTTTTGCTAAAGCATGCATCACCTCCTGACCTTTTCCGAGATTATATGCCAAGAAAATCGGTGATATTTCATGTTTCAGGCAACTTTTTGCAAATTCAATAATTTGGTTTTCCAACATTGAATGTGATTTCCATTTATAGATTGGTAAACCAAACGTGGCTTCTGCAATTAAAATCTCGATTGGTTGATTTGGAAAGAAACAACCTTCCGTTACAGGTGATGCCGGATATCGAAAATCACCAGTGTATAACAGATTTCCCTCATCGGATTCAATAAATATTTGAGCGGAGCCAAGAATGTGTCCCGCCGGGAAAAGGGTAATTGTAGCTTTTTCTGTTTCGTAGGGTTGATAGAAGTCCACTTTTTCATATTCCCCTTTAAATCCACGGGCAATCATCAAGTCAATCGTGGCAGGAGTGGCTAAAATAGGAAGGGCGCTTTTATAGGGAACGTGGTCGGCGTGGGCATGAGAAATAATCTGAATAGAATTGTTAGAAAAACGGGTATCTAGACCAATCCCAAGTTGAGGCAACACAATGCCGTGTCCATTTGCGTGTTCAAGTTCAAGCTGAATCATTCATCAATGATAATGAATCACACCGAATAATAAAGTAAGATAAAAGTTGCTAAACCAATCATGAGCAACAAAGCTCCTGTACGCTGAAAAAATCGCTCTAAGCCTGCTTCTCGGTTTTCCCAAAATGTTTTAAAATGAGCCCAATTCACCAGAAATCTTCCAACCACAAATATCATCACATAAACCCAAAAACTGAAAGCCAAGTGTTTCCAGGAAAAAGGGAAAAACGACAAGATAAAGCTTACTAAATTGAATAAAAACAGATAACGAATTACTTTAATAATCGCTGATGGAGCTTTTTCTGAAGTAAAAGAACGACGTGTTTTTTTTGTAATTGACGCTGGAGCAAAAAGCCAAATTAAGCCTTGAATGGTTAGTCCGGCTGAAAGCCCGAAATAAAAAAGGACAAACCACTTGTAAGCGAAAGCTTCCATTAAACGGAAAGACTAGCTAACGATTCGGGAACACAACTTAAAATATGATCACGTAACGCATGCAGCATTTTATTTTTGGTGTAAAGACGCCCAAAAACCATTTTTACGTTTCTGCCTAACAATTTATTTGAAAAGGGGCGCACATGTTCTAATTGGTTCGCTCTCAATGAGTTTAGTGTTAAGTAAGGAAGAATGGTCATCCCTTTTCCCTGATCTACAATCCGAATGAGTGTTTCTAAATTTCCACTTTCAAATTGCACGTTTCTATCACGCTGAGATTTTACTTTTTTACATAAATCAATGGATTGATCGCGCAAACAATGTCCTTCGCTAAGCATCCACATTTCTTCAGGATCTAAGTCTTCAATATCTAATGTTGACTTATGCAAAAGTGGGTGATTTTCAGATAAATAAACTTGAAACGGTTCAAAATACAAACTCAACTCTTTAAACTGATTTCCAGGAAGTGGAGTGCCAATAATTCCTGCATCGAGTTGGTCATCTTGAAGTTTATTGAGAACATCACGGGTTAATAACTCTTCAAAAATCAATTGAATAGTCGGATATTTCTCAGTGAAAGAATGCAAAAACAGCGGAATTAAGTTTGAAGCAACAGTAGGAATAATTCCAATTCGAAATGTTCCTTCCATTTCATCTTTATTGGATTCAATAATGGCTTGGATGTATTGCGCTTCTTTGAGAACAATACGAGCTTGTTCAATAATTTTTGCCCCAACCTCAGTCGGTATTACCGGTTGCTTGCTACGGTCGAAGATTACAACGCCTAATTCATCTTCTAATTTTTGGATTTGCATACTCAAGGTGGGTTGAGTAACAAATGATTTTTCGGCAGCTGTTGCAAAATGGCGATAGGTATCAACGGCAACAATGTAGCTAAGCTGTGTGAGGGTCATGATAGAGAATCCTGAACGTTTTTAGAATTTTCCGCTGCTTTGAGCGAATAATGAGTAGTTAAAGTTACAGGATTTACTCTATTAAAATCCCACCAAAAAATGAAAACTAAAGCCCCCTGTCTTGTTTGTAAAAAAACAAATTGATGATGATAAAAATCTAATAATGACTTAAATTCGCACCAAGCAATCGAATTACTGTGAAGCAACTAGAAATTAAGATAAGAGGAGTCGTTCAAGGAGTAGGGTTTCGCAATTTTACTCAGAAAACGGCAATTAAATGGGGCGTTATCGGAACAGTGGAAAACCAATCGGATGGTTCTGTTTTGGTACGTGCTTCAGCCTCTGATTCTGTTATGAAACAGTTTTTGGATGAGCTCAAAAAAGGGCCTAAACGTTCACAAGTCAAAGAAATTCACACAAAACCAATTCAAGATGAGAACTTTTTTCGGGAACACAGCTCGTTTACAATCGTTCGGGGTAATCTATGATTAGGATGTTTACAGCTTTATCTATTTCAGACGAGGCTACACAGCAACTCTCGAAGCTTCAGACAGATTTAACCGGTGCGCGATGGGTTGCACCGTCGTTGTTTCACCTGACTTTAGTTTTTTTAGGTGATGTGAACGTATATTTGTATCGCCAAATAAAACAACAGCTTAAGTCGGTTGATTTTGCTGCCTTTCGGTTAGTCTATCGTGGTTTGGAAGTCTTTCGAAATGATGATGGAACCCCCAATGTACTTTATGCTAAAGTTGAGCCTAATGCTCAATTAGTTGCTTTACAAGATGAAGTTGTCAGACTAATTGGCATGTTTCATCCACATTTAAAACTGGCTCATTCGTTTGTTCCTCATATTACGCTTGCACGTTTTTATAAAGGCGATTTACAGCAAATTGAAAATTTTGTAAGCTATCATAACGAGTTGGTGCGTGGTGAGTTTGAGGTCAATCAATTTCATCTGTATTCTTCGCGCCCCACACCGGTAGGAAGTATTTATACAAAATTGGAATCGTATGAAGCTTCTAAAGATGATGAACCCGTTAAATATTCCAAATATCAGATTTTGTGATCCAAACAGGTGTACTTTTTATTACCGGAGGCAGCAAAGGAATAGGTTTTTCTATTCTTAAGGAAGCGTTAAATTGCGGATATCTTGTTTATAATCTGAGCAGAACAAGCCCTAAGATACAGCACCCAAACCTCAAACACCTTTCTGCCGACCTCAGTAATCCTGAACAAACGGTTAGCCTCTTTTCTTCTGTTTTGGATGATTGTTTAGCACATCAAACTCCCAAACAATTGGTGTTAATCAATAATGCCGGCATACTAGAACCTATGAATAAAGTGGGTAAATTTGTTCAAGTTCATCAAATTCATAAGCATTTTGCTGTAAATGTAATTTCGCCTATAGCCTTATCTGAACTTTTTGTTCACAAAACTCAAGCAATAGATTCCTGTAAAATTATTTTCCATGTAGGTTCAGGTGCTGCTGACCATTCCTATGAAGGGTGGTCGAATTATGGGGCGTCAAAATCTGCTCTTCATTATTTCTCGAGAACACTCGCTTTAGAACAAAAATCAGCGCAGTTTCCGGTTTTTTCGTGTTTATTTAATCCTGGAAGAACAAATACGAATATGCAAACACAGATTCGGCAAGCATCTGTTGAAGACTTCCCGCTTACGGATACTTTTAAACAGGCCTTTGAAGCCGGCAAATTGAATGATCCGGAAAAAATGGCAAAAGGGCTTCTTCAAAAACTCATTCAACAAGAGTTGAAACAAGGTGACGAGATTAGTCACCGTGATGTGTTAGCTTAGTTGAAAATCAATCCTAAAAAAAGTTTTCGACAAAACGGCGAATTGGCGAAAGTGGTAAGTTGAGGCAGAAAATCAAGTATGAAAAAGCGCTCAATTTCCATTAATATGTGTCATTCTGTTGGTTTTTGAACTGAATTGCTGTCTGTCTTATGAAATTTTCCCACCTGCACAATCACACCCAATATTCGCTTCTCGATGGTGCTGCATCTATAAAAAAATTGTATGAAAAAGCACTCAAAGACCATATGCCCGCGGTTGCCATAACCGACCATGGAAATATGTTTGGCGTGTTCGATTTTGTAGCAGAAGCGTATAATCACAAAGATGCAAACGGAAATCCTTTGGTGAAACCCATTGTTGGGTGCGAGTTTTACATCACGGAAGACCGACATCGGAAAACGTTTTCCAAAGAGGATAAAGACCCTCGGCATCATCAACTGTTTCTAGCCA
>CAZIQX010000012.1:6231-9883 GCA_964541325.1 uncultured Chitinophagales bacterium
AGGTTATATGGAAGGTTTGTATTCGAAGTATCCCCGCATTGATAAAGAATTGGTATTAAAGTACCACGAAGGCTTAATCGCTACTACCTGCTGTTTAGGCGCCTTAGTACCTCAAACGATTTTAACCAAATCAGAAGAAGAGGCTGAAAAAGAGTTTTTGTGGTGGTTGGATATTTTTGGTGAAGACTATTATGTTGAGTTACAGCGCCATGGAATTGGTGAACAGGAAAAAGTAAACGAAGTTCTGGTAAAATTTGCACGAAAACATAACGTAAAAATTATTGCAAGTAACGACTCACATTACGTGGATCAACAGGATGCCAATGCTCATGATATCTTATTGTGTATCAATACAGGAGAGAAACAAAGTACTCCTGGTTTTGATGATTTTATTAACGATGATACACAAGTAAAAAACAGACGTTTTAAATTTCCGAATGATCAATTTTTCTTCAAGACTACCGACCAAATGTCGAAAACATTTGGTGACTTACCGGAAGCCATCGACAATACCAACGAAATTGTTGATAAAGTAACCACGCTTAAATTAAAGCGCGATATTCTTCTTCCGAATTACCAAATCCCTATTGAATTTACATCCCAAGACGATTACCTCGTCCATTTAACCTGGGAAGGGGCAAAGCAACGGTATTCCGAAATTACCCCTCAAATTGAAGAGCGAATCAATTTTGAGTTGCATACCATTAAAACAATGGGCTTTGCCGGTTACTTCCTCATTGTATCTGATTTTATTAAAGCAGGCCGTGATTTAGGAGTATTTGTAGGTCCCGGACGCGGTTCGGCAGCCGGAAGTGTAGTGGCGTATTGCATTGGAATTACCAATATTGATCCCATGAAGTACGGATTACTTTTTGAGCGTTTCCTAAATCCCGACCGAAAATCCATGCCCGATATTGATACCGACTTCGATGACGAAGGTCGCCAAAAAGTAATTGATTATGTGGTTAAGAAATACGGAAAAAATCAAGTAGCGCATATCGTTACCTATGGTACAATGGCCGCTAAAATGTCGATTAAAGATGTAGCACGTGTTATTGATTTACCACTCTCAGAATCCAATGCTTTAGCCAAATTGGTGCCTGAAAAACCGGGAATTTCTCTCAAACGTGTTCTCCATGCCCCAATCACCGAAGCCGATAAAAAAGACGAAAAAGAAAAAACCTTGGTCGAAAAAGAAGGTTTGCGTGATGAAGACCTCGTAAATGTACGAGAGTTACGAAAAGTATATCACGATGAAAGTGATTTACGCTCTGCAATTCTAAAAGAAGCTGAAATTTTGGAAGGTTCGGTTAGAAATACCGGTATTCATGCTGCGGGAATTATTATCGCTCCTGATGATTTAACCAATATTTTGCCCGTTGCAGCTACTAAAGATGTCGATTTATTGATTACCCAATATGAAGGAAGCATTATTGAGGAAGCCGGTGTAATCAAGATGGACTTTTTAGGATTGAAAACCCTTACCATCATCAAAACGGCGTTAAAACTCATTAAAAAGAATCATGGTATTGATATCGATATTGATACTATTCCATTGGATGATAAAAAAACGTATGAGTTATATCAGCGGGGTGAAACGAACGCAACGTTCCAATTTGAAAGTGCAGGTATGCAAAAATATCTGCGCGAACTCAAGCCCGACGTTTTTGAAGATTTAATTGCGATGAATGCCCTGTATCGTCCGGGACCTCTAGCTTATATTCCTCAATTTATCAATCGAAAACACGGTAAGGAAGAAATCACTTACGATTTACCGGAAATGGCTGAATATCTCGAAGAAACCTACGGTATTACAGTCTATCAGGAACAGGTGATGTTGCTCTCCCAAAAATTGGCAGATTTTACAAAAGGAGATGCCGATGTTCTCCGTAAAGCCATGGGTAAAAAGCAAAAAGCGGTATTGGATAAAATGAAGGTGAAATTCATGGAAGGTGCCATGAAAAAAGGATATCCACCCGAAAAACTGGAAAAAATATGGACCGACTGGGAAGCTTTTGCCCAATATGCATTTAACAAATCGCACTCAACCTGTTACGCATTTGTTGCTTATCAAACCGGATATTTAAAAGCGCATTACCCTGCTGAATACATGGCGGCTGTTTTAACACATAACATGGGAGATATCAAAAAGGTATCCTTTTTTATGGAGGAAGCCCGAAGAATGGGAATTGCTGTTGACCCGCCATCCATCAATACAGGGGAAGCTGAATTTGCAGTTGTCAATAATCGAATTCAATATGGTTTGGTTGCAATTAAAGGAGTGGGGAGTGGTGCCGTTGAGGGTTTGGTTGAGGAACGCCATAAAAATGGAGCTTATAAAAGTATTTTTGAATGTGTTTCGCGCAATGATATGCGTAGTATGAACCGAAAAACACTCGAATCATTGATACAAGCCGGTGCATTTGATTCGCTTCATCCTAACCGGGCGCAATTAATTGAATCCCTTGATGATGTGATTAATTATGCTGCACGACTTCAGCATGAAAAAGCCATGGCTCAAGCATCGTTATTTGGCGGAAATTCAAACGGTTCATTTTTAGCAGAACCTAAGTTACGTGATATCATGCCGTGGACCAACCTTCAACGTCTGAAACGCGAACGTGACTTAATCGGATTTTATCTAAGTGCACATCCTTTAGATAAATATAAAGACGATATCAAGCTGTTTACTACTCACCCAATTAACAAAGAGTTATTTCAAGCTTTAGATGATGGTGTTGATATCACCATTGCAGGCATCATTACAACAGTTCGACGAGGAGTAAATCAAAAAGGGCAGAGCTATGCTTTTGTTACTTTAGAAGATGATAATGATTCGATTGAAATTGGGTATTTCCGAAAATCCTTTGACCAATTTCAGCATTTATTGGTTGAAGATAATCTCGTTCTTATTCAGGCAAAAATTTCTAAACGAGATGAACAAGTGCGTATTTATGTTAATAATATGGAGCGTTTAGAAAGTGTTCGCGATAATAATTTGGGAAAATTACGTGTTAGGCTCAAACTAAGAACCGACGAGATTTCGGTGATGGATCTAGAAACCATCACCGGTTTGCTCAAGTCAAGCAAAGGCAAAGTTCCTGTTTCTCTTGATATTTATACGCCAACTATTGCGCGACCCATTCGCATGAATGCTAGAAAATATGTTATTGACCCAACCGATGATTTGATTTCTGAAATCAGGGCTATTTTGGGTGAGGAATGCGTAGAATTTGAAAAAATATCCATGAATTAACAAAAAAAGCGCGACACCGAAATGCCGCGCTTTCCTTAACCAACCTCAGAACACAAACGAGGTCCTTTGTTTATCGCTCACTAGCAAGCGTCCATTTACTTGGGGAACGCCATACACTTGAAAGTAACAACTCGCGCATGTAGAAGAATTCTTTTGGAAGTTTATCATAGAGTTTTTCGAATAACTCTTCATGAGAAAGAATTTCTTTTTTCCATGCTTCTGCATCAATTTCCATGAGTTCATTGAACTGTTCTTCTGAAAAATTCAACCCTGTCCAATCGATGTCGTTATAACGAGGCATCCAACCAAGTGGTGATTCAACCGCAGCTGTTCTACCTTTTACCCGGTCGATAATCCATTTTAAAACACGCATGTTTTCACCAAAACCTGGCCATA
>CAZIQX010000012.1:9893-14166 GCA_964541325.1 uncultured Chitinophagales bacterium
GCCATAAGAATTTGCCATCGGCATTTTTACGGAACCAGTTAACGCCGAAGATTCGTGGAGGATTGGAGATGTTTCTACCAAATTGTAACCAGTGGTTGAAGTAATCTGCCATGTGATAACCGCAGAATGGAAGCATTGCAAAGGGGTCGCGACGAACGGCACCAATGTTACCAAAAGCGGCTGCTGTCATTTCAGAACCCATCGTTGCAGCCATGTACACACCAAAGTTCCAGTTTGCTGATTGATAAACCAAAGGTACTGTTGTTGAACGGCGTCCACCTACGATGAATGCGGAAATGGGCACACCGGAAGGATTTTCAGCTTGGTCGTCTAACACGGGGTTGTTAGCCATTGGAGCTGTAAAACGAGCATTAGGGTGAGCAACAGGTTGTCCACTAGCTGGGTCATGTACTTGACCTTTCCAGTTTATCGTTCCTGCTGGAAGTTCTGTATCTATACCTTCCCACCAAACATCACCATCTGGAGTAATACCGCAGTTGGTGAAGATGGTATCACGTTTACAGGATTCCATCGCATTCGGATTGGACTGGTAGTTGGTTCCAGGTGCTACACCAAAATAACCTGCTTCAGGATTAATAGCGTATAAACCATCTTTTTTAGGTTTAATCCAGGCAATATCGTCACCAACAGTTGTAATTTTCCATCCAGCAAAATTTTTCGGTGGAATAAGCATGGCAAAATTAGTTTTACCACAAGCTGAGGGGAAAGCTGCTGCAACATACGTTTTTTCACCTTCAGGGCTTTCAGCACCTAAAATAAGCATGTGTTCAGCTAACCAACCTTCATCGCGTGCCATCGTTGACGCAATGCGTAAGGCAAAGCATTTTTTACCTAATAATGCATTACCACCATATCCAGATCCATAAGAGATAATCAATTTTTCTTCTGGGAAGTGGGTGATATACTTTGTTGTTGGGTTGCAAGGCCATTTTGCGTCTTCCTGGCCATCAGCAAGAGGAGCACCAACAGTGTGGACACATTTTACATACTCACCGTTCTCGCCAAGTACATCTAACACTTTGGCGCCCATGCGAGTCATGATTTTCATATTCACAACAACGTATTCAGAATCGGTAATTTCTACACCGATTTGTGCAATGTCGGAGCCGATAGGGCCCATGCTGTAAGGAATTACATATAAATTTCTACCACGCATTGCACCTTTTAAAAGACCATTTAAAATGTCTTTCATTTCGCGTGGATCCATCCAATTATTGGTTGGTCCAGCATCAGATTTTCTTAAAGAACAGATATAGGTTCTGTCTTCAACACGAGCAACATCAGAAGGGTCAGAAAAACATGCAAAAGAGTTTGGACGTTTTTCAGGATTTAATTTAACGAACGTGCCTTTATCTACTAATTGATGACACAATTCGAAGTACTCTTCTTCAGAACCATCGCACCAATAAACGGCGTTTGGTTCTAAATAGGTGGCCATTTGCTCTACCCATTGTTCAAGCTCTTTGTGTTGTAAGTTGGATGGTTTTTTAATGTGTTGAATCATGGTATCTCCAAGTGTATTTACTAACATAAAATCTCCAGATTTAAGGCTATTGTTGGGGTTGGTGATTTCATCTGGCTCTAATTTAAGACTTCATACTCTTAAATATGATATAAACCGAATCCCCACATCCAAAAATCGTTCGAAGCGTTTCCAGAAAGATAGGAAGCAAATTGAAATAAGACAAAAAAATCCGAATTAAAAAGTGGCATTAAACCATAAAAAAGGTAATGAGTGTACCAATGCCGCTCGAAGTCCATTATATTGCAGCTTCAATTCGCTAGATACAAAAGTATGCAAGAATTAAGCTCTTCAACCCTAATTAAAAATGCCGTTGTAAAAGCGCAGCATCAGTTTCATCGTCTTCAGTTGTGGATAAAACTGATGATGAGTTTACTGCTTGCAGGGAGTACATTTACACTATATGCTTGGATTGAGTCCGTATTTTATTTGGATGCATCCTTTAAAAGTATCTTAGTAGGATTATCGGTTTTACCGGGTATCTCTCTGTTTATTCTAAAAATCACAAGGGAAAAAAAGGATAGTTTTACTGATTTTTATCGAAGTTTAGCCGATCAGATTCAATTGCCCGAACTTAAATATTACTTTGACATTCAATTTAAAAAAGATGCTCAAGCCTTGGATGGGGATGCACAGAAGCAACTTCTCGATTCGTTAGAAAAAAACAGGGTTTTGCAACGGATTCAAGAGTTTTCAAATACGCGAGAAGAGAGAATACTACTTCGACAATTCAGTGCGATTATTTTGGCCGTATGCATTCTCTTGATTTTACCTCTTTGGGCTACTGAACGTGGTTTTGAACGTGTGTTAACATTTTGGCATTCGTATCAACAACCCAATCCTTTTCTTTATAAAGTGAGTCCGGGTGTGGTTCAATCAGAACAAGGTGATTTTTTATCCATACAAGTTCAATTCTTTGGTGAATTACCCAAACGTTTACATGTGGATTATAAAACTAACATTGAGAGTGATTTTCGGGTTTTACCTTTGGTTAAACAAGATTCTGTTTTCATAACAGAAGCGTTTCAACTCAATATGGATGCCTCGTATCGTATCAATATGGATGATTTTTATTCGGAGGAGTTTCCTATTCAGGTATTGAGTTTACCTCGATTTGATAGTTTATTGGTACAGTTTAACCCACCTTCGTACACCAAGCTTAAGGAATCAACGGAACGTTATCCTGTTCGCTCAGTATTGATTCCAATTGGTAGTAAACTCACACTAACGGGTTATCCTAATAAAGAGTTTCATCTGTTAAACTAAATCAAAGTAATCAAATACAAGAACTTAGCGGTCGGGAGTTTAAATGGGAGATAACATATCCGGTGCTTTCATCTGATAGTATTCGTTTTGAACTGCGCGATGAGTTCGGTTTGAAGAATGAAAACCCCTATGAAATGATTATTCAAGTGCAGGATGATGCGTACCCAACGGTGCGTTTAATTGAACCTGAACCGATTGTAAAACTCATAAATCCGGATACACTTTCTCTGGTTTTTGAATCGGGGGATGATTATGGTATTTCAAAAACAGTACTTCATTGGGAAGTGAAACGCTTATTTTCCCGCGAGCCGGAATCAAATTCAAATCGAATCCAAACAAAACAAGAATCGGGATTTAGTCGATTTGTTTGGGATTTAAAGCAGCTACAACTACAACCTCAGGATGAACTTACGTATTGGATTCAAGTTTGGGATAATGACGCAATAAATGGTTCTAAATTTGCTAATTCGGTAAAACAAGTTGTGAAAGTTCCCTCTTTAACGGATCAGTTTTTAGGTGAGCAACTAACAGAATCGCAAATAGACGAATCTTTTTCAGAAGTGGATGAACGGTTGCAGCAAATGGATAAGCAATATCAAGAGTTTTTGGAAAAACTGGCTGAAAACCCGAATAAAGTCACAGAAAATCAGCGAAAATTGGATGAGGTTAAAGCACAGCAGGAAAAGGTGAGTGAGAAAATTGAGGAAATCAATAAGCAGTTTGAAGAACTAAAAACTCAAATGGATGAAGCTAATCAACTTTCTGAAGAAACTCGTGAAGCCTATGAAGCTCTTCAGGAATTGGTAAAAGAAATTCAGGATGACGAGTTTATAAAAGTATTAGAAGAACTTCAAAAATCTATGAATGCTTTCGACCAGCAATCAATCCAACAGGTTTTGCAAGACATCAAATTTGACGAACAAAAGTACCGTGATCGTATTTCCCGAACGATGGAACTGTTCAAAAAAGTAAAACTAAATGCCGATTTAGACCGTCTTCAAAAATCACTTGAACAATTGGCTACCAAACAAGAGTCGTTGGCCAACGATTCAACATCATCGAATGAGCAGGCTAAAACCATGCAGGAACAGCTTCAAAAGCAATTGGAAGAAATAATGAAGCTTTCCGAAAATCTGGATAAAAATCCACCGGAACAGCTAAAAGAATCAGTGGAGGGCTTGCAAGAGGAATTGCAGAATACCATGCAGGAATCAGGTGAGGAAATGCAAGAGGCTCAAGAGCAATTAGAGCAGCAACAGCGTTCCAATGCTCAGAAAAAACAAAAATCGGCACAACAAAAACTAAAAAGTGCTCAACAAAAAGCGTCTCAATTTCAACAAGAAATGAATCAGCAGCAAGAATCCGTTGACCGTTTTGCGCTTGAATCCATTCTTACTCAACTCATCTTACTATCAGAAACAGAAGAACAAATAGGACTAAAAACGGATGAATTGGATTACAAAT
>CAZIQX010000012.1:14176-26178 GCA_964541325.1 uncultured Chitinophagales bacterium
CAATCTATCAATCGTGTATTTAATCAAATAGGTGATTCGTTGTTTAGAGTTGCTTCAGTGAATCCCAATTTCTCGAATGCAGTTCTCGAGAAACGAACAGAAGTACAACAGATTTTGGAAAAAAGTTTAAAAACACTTTCTGAACGCGATCGTCAAATGGCTTTAGTTCACGTGCGTCAATCTTTGGGTGGAATTAACGATTTAGCCACCTTATTAGTCACAATTTTAGAGCAATCATCCGATAATAATGGCGGCGGTGGTGGCGGTGGAATGTCGCCTGAGCAAATGATGCAGCAAATGAAAGACATGCAAGGTCAGCAGCAACAATTAAATCAACAACTACAGGACATGTTGAATGATATGCAGGGCGATCGTTTGCAACAATCTCAGATGGAGCGTATGGAACAACTTTCAAAAATGCAGGATCAAATCCGTAAACAGCTGGAGGAATTACAAAAAAGTGGCGGATTTGAGCAAGGTGACCGCGTGCTAAGCGATCTGCAACGTTTAGCAGAAGAAATGGAAGATGCTATTAACGATATGAGAGGTGGCCGAACCGATCGATTGATGATTCAGCGCCAACAGAATATTTTATCACGAATGCTGCAAGCAGAAAAAGCTTTGGATGAACGCGAAGAGGATGAAAAACGAAAAGGCAAACAAGCAGATGAACAGCTTCGGGCTAATCCTCCTGAAATGACACTAGAAGATCTTCGAAAGAAAATTCTATTGCAGTTACAAAATGGAGAATTAACACCCTTCAGTAAAGAATATCAGGATTTAATTGATCTGTATTTCAAGGAGCTTGAGCGCAGAATAAATTAAAATATGGATGTTTGTGGTTTCTTTTGCAGCTTCTCCAGTTGCAACTCAGGCATCATTTTACCATCAACGGTGTAAATTCCTTTGCGAAAAGCCCAAATTGGAAGTGTTCGAAGTATAATTTTTAAATCAAGTAGATTAGATTGATGATCAACATACCATGCGTCTAACGAAAGCTTTTCTTCCCAACTCAGTTCATTTCTTCCATTAACTTGAGCCCAGCCTGTTAAACCGGGTCGAATACTATGCCGATGCTCAGAAATTGAGGTTGGTAATTCTTTTTTATAAGCCCAAATGAGAGGGCGAGGCCCCACAAGCGACATTTCTCCTTTAATCACATTCCAAAGTTGAGGTAACTCATCTAAGCTCCACTCTCTTAAAAAATGGCCATTTGCAGTAATTCGTAAATCATCAGCTAGTTTACTGTTCACCAGCATGGTTCTGATTTTAAATATCTCAAACGGTTTTCCGTGTAAGCCTAAACGAGTTTGAGTATAGAAAATCGGCTTTCCATCACGCAAAAGCGTAATTAAAATGCTGAAACCTAAAAGGGGTAGCCAAATTGGTGAGCTTATTAGTAGCAACAATAAATCACGAAAATACACTAGACTCAATTTCATACCATGAGGTATCGGACAAATTTATTCTTCTTAAACTTCTATAAAAAAAGTCTAACCAATCAGTTTTGTAAAGGTATCCTAATTAATAATTAAAAACTGGCTTTAAGATTGAAGATGCCATTGAAGCCAATCAATTCATAATTACCGGCTTTGTTTTTTTTAGGATAAATTGGATGGCCTGCAAGTACTTGTATGGAGTTGGTGGACTCATCTTTGGCAATTTTTCGTTTGCCTAAGTGTACAGCTTGAACACCTAAATTAGTGTAACCATCCGTTGAAGGTAACCCTGTAAGCCCTACAAGAGTTTGTTCTTGTGCATCATAAAACGCATAGAATAGCGGGGTGCCGCGAACACTTGAACTGCCTACACGTTCTTTGGTAGAAATCTCGAAAACCGCCATTCTACCGGAACTGAAGACCGTAACATAATCACCGCTAAAGTCTAGTGAAGCTCCGATTGGGGCTTCTACATCTACTTCAAATGAATAAAGTACTTCACCCAAATGATTAGTAATTCTAACAACACTGTTTTTGGAAGAAGTGCCATGAACCAATACAATTTGGTTGGAGTTAGAATGACTAGTTACAGAGATATTCTCTGTGTTGGATTCATAAGCCAAATTTTGTTTTTGATTGATAAATGGATTCAAAAGGGCAGCAGCTGTGTTTTTATTACCCTGCATTTGAATCATGGGATTGCTGGCAAGTATGGAAAACGAGTGATTTTGAATGCCAAAAGTTGAGACTTTCTCCCCCTCGGTTGAACCTGCTGTATTGGAAAGCGTGTTGATAAAGCGTCCGTCCCAATTATAAAATTCAAAGCTCCCAATCGTATGTCTTAAACCAATCACGAGTTGATTGGATAAAAAGATGGCAAGGGATTCATCCGAAAGATCAAAAGCATTTACTTTGAATGCGTTGAGTTTTGTGCCACTTTCATCAAAAAGTGTGATTTCAGCTTGGTCTGAACCATTTTTGTAGGTGATAATATGCGTTTTATGGGGATTTATAGCCCATAAATCAAAGTCAACCGATTTGCCATTGCTGAAACTAAGTTGTTTACCATTTACCGTAAAAGTAGAATGCTGGGTCTCAATAGTTTTGAATGATTTTGTAGATACAGAAAGCTTAACTGATTGGGAATGAACTGAATAGGCAGAAAAAAAGCAGAAAAGACTTAAAACAACAAGGTAAATGCGGGTCATTAGTACTATATTTTTATTTAGATTTTTAAGAAGATACCAATTCTCGTAAAAAACAGACGGAATGATTGCCTTTTTAAGTGTTTTTCCACCATTTCGAGGTGGAATAAGTCGCTTTAGTGATCATGTATTGCATCAATTGCAACTACACGATTCTGTTGTGCCTATTAATTATATCAGACAATACCCATCGTTATTATTTCCCGGTAAAACTCAATTGGATCCCAATCAGTTGCGGCACCACTCAATTCGATTTTTACATGCTTACAACCCGATTAATTGGTTGAAATCTACTCAAACGATTCTTCCATCCGCCCCCAATCACTTTATTTATACACATTGGCATCCTTTTTTTGTGCCATCGACATTGTCGATGATAGTTCGATTGAGAAAATGGAATCCAGAAATTCGCATTTCAGGCATTGTTCATAATGTTTTACCACATGAACCATTTCCGTTACAAGAAAAGCTCGTATCAACCTTATTTGAACAATCTGATCGCATATTCACCTTATCAACGCAAGGTTCACAAGCGTTAAGCGTGTTTAAACAAGCTTCAAATAAATCTATTCAATTATTTCATCCGATTTATGAGCATAATGAAACAGTAGCTGATCGGAAAACACTTCGTCAAAATTGGAAAATCCCTGAAAATGCTTTTGTATTCCTTTTTTTTGGTCTGATTCGTGAATATAAAGGGCTGAGTTTGTTGATTGAAGCCTTTAACGAAATTGCTGAACAACGAGGTGATATTCATCTTGTGGTTGCAGGCGAATTTTATGAACCACAAACAGACTATGAAGAACAAATTCAACCTGAATTTCAACATCGCGTACATATTCATAATCATTTTTTAAGTAATCAAGAAGTGGCCGAAGTACTTTCTTTATCTGATGTGTTGGTATTGCCTTACAAACGTGCAACGCAAAGTGGTGTTTTAGCTGATGCGATTGCTTACAATTTACCTGCTATTGCTACCAATGAGCCTGGATTTACGGATTTTTTAACCGATAAGGTTAATGGTTTAATAATGAAAGAAAGAAATACAGAAGAACTTATACGAAATATGTTAGCTTTAAATCTTCAACATGTATCACAACTAAAAGAGGGAATGAAGCACATGAAACATCAGTTTAGTTGGGAGCGATTCGGCAAGGAATTATTTGATAATCTGCCAAATTAATAATTGACATCAAATAACAATTAGTCGTATCTTTCGCGTCTCGAATAAATCGGATGATTGTTCGGGTTGTTTGTTCGCAAACAAGTTCGGGGTGTAGCGCAGCCCGGTAGCGCATCTGCTTTGGGAGCAGAGGGTCGCAGGTTCAAATCCTGTCGCCCCGACAACAAACTGTTTTTTGATAGAATGTTCTCTTTAAAATCTGGTGGTAAGTCCAAGGATACCTGACTGACTTCTACTAAGCCTTTGAGCGCCCGTAGCTCAATCGGATAGAGCAACTGCCTTCTAAGCAGTAGGTTACAGGTTCGATTCCTGTCGGGCGTACCATTTACAGGGCGACATGGCCGAGTGGCTAGGCAGAGGTCTGCAAAACCTTGTACGGCGGTTCGAATCCGCCTGTCGCCTCACGATTTTACTTAAAGTTTCTATGCCGCGTTCGTCTAGGGGCCTAGGACACCGCCCTTTCACGGCGGCGACACGGGTTCAAATCCCGTACGCGGTACAACAAAACTCCATGGAGCCTGTAGCTCAGTTGGTTAGAGCGTCAGATTGTGGCTCTGAAGGTCGTGGGTTCGACCCCCATCAGGCTCCCATATAAATTCCTATGCCGCGTTCGTCTAGGGGCCTAGGACACCGCCCTTTCACGGCGGCGACACGGGTTCAAATCCCGTACGCGGTACCAAAAGCCTTGTGAACTTCGGTTAGCAAGGCTTTTTTATTTTCAGGCACTTAATTTTTGTTTCAAATTTGAATGCATAACCACAAAGCCTAAATTGATAAGTGGTTCACCATATCTGCCTAATAAATCAACAGCATAAATACCCACTTTGTGTATATATAATCCAAAAAACAAGAAAAGTACAGTTAGGATTATAATACCGGCTTGTAGTAGCAAATAGATAGGAATAATTTTTGAAGGATTGGTACTCAGGAAAAGAATAGCAAGGCTTCCAAACAAAAAGAAAATTCCACCCATCACTTTGAACATAAACTCTTTACTGGTTTGTTTTTCATCCAATAAGTACACATAAAAGCTTAGTGAGTTCGCTTGTTGCAAATAGACATTCTTGGTGGTGTCATACACTTGAAATTGCTCGGTTAAAGGTGATATGACTGTTGTTGCAATTAAAGATCGAATGGGGCGCCATATCGTGAAGTACACCGCAATGATCACTATTGACCAAATAATTTTCTTCCATACTGTATCAAACAGAAGCAAGTTGATCACCTTTTGAATCTGAGTTACCACCATAATTCGCCCAAATAACCCACATAATAAAAATCACGATATAAAAAATGGCTGTTGTTGAATAATCGTGAGTAAAGTCAAAAAAGTCGGCCCAATATGTTTGTGTTATTGATAAAACAACAACCCGAATAACATTTACCAAATAAATCACACCAATTCCGGTGAATAAATAAAGCATTCGTTTTGTATTGTCTCCCGGGTAAGCAACTACAAATCCGATAAATAATCCAATCGCTGATAAACCGTTGCATCCATTAACAATTTCTATACCTGGCGCTTCACCAATACCGATAATTCGAAATGCTGTATAAACATCATCATAACCTATTGCTGCAAGAATTCCTGCTGAAACGTCAATAATATTCAACGACAGATACTCGTCTACTTTTCCATTCGGAAGTATCCATAAATCGTATAAAATGTACCAAACTATGTAAATCCCTATACCTTTTAAAGCAAAAACATAAGTGGGATTTTCTTTTAAAAAAGTTTGAATCTTATTCATTGATAAACGTTTTTTTCAAAGTTTCTAAACGGTTGTAAAATACTGTTTTTATGGCTTCTTCGGAGAGTTTATCCCTGTTATCTTGATGTATCCAATCAGGTTTTGGAAATGATAAAGGCGAAACTAGAACGCTACAATCATCAATTGATGAAAACGTTTCGTGCGGCCAATGTAAGGACTCCGTTACTTTTTCACCATCTCTTAGCCCGGTTACCACTATTGCAGATGCAGAAATCTGGTTAAAACTGGCGCTTTCTTTAATAAAATCATACACTTGTATCTCTTTGGTTGAGCTAGGAATGAATACCCGGTTTTTCAAGTTTCTGAGGTATAAAAACCAGTCAACAATAATTGATTTTAGGGCTTCAAGCGTAATAATATGGCGTTTTGAAATTAAATCTGTTACAGGAATAAAGCCTTTGTTTTTGTACACATCCAACCATTCAGAAAAAAATGAACCTCGGCTCCCAACAATATTTGGCAATCGCAAAACAGAAACTTGTTTAAAATAAAGCGAACTGATTAACTCTGTCAGATATTTAGTAAGCCCAAGAACACCAACAGGTTCTACGGATTTATCACTAGAGATAAACAGAATAGATGCGTCCGATTTCTTTGCGTATTCAAAAAGTTGAATACTTGCCAAGGTATTAATAGTAAGGCTTCTTTGTGGGAATTGTTCTAGTAAACTAACTTGCTTATGTGCAGCTGTATGAATGATATAGTCAAATTTTTGTCTTGAGAAGAGGGTTTCAAGTTCTTCTGAAAAAGAAATATCAGCAAGTATTGGATGAAATCGGTGTGTATCTGAAATGTTTTGAATGATTTTATATAACTCTGTATCATCGTTATCTAATCCCCAGATTTCTATTCCTGAATCCAGAGCAAGTAAGGTTTCTACAAAGAGTTTTCCAATAGATCCCGCTGCACCTGTAATTAAGATGTGTGTAGTAGTGTTCAAAAGCAAAAAGGAAAATGATTATTGAAACCTTATAACAAAAAAAATGCGTGGTAATTTAGATACCACGCATTCAGTACAATTTTAAGGTTATTTATGCATTAGCATGTGATTCGGATTCTTCATTGGAAGCTTCTGCTAACTCTTTCCATTCGAAAGCCAAACCGTCGCGAGAACCATTTAATTTGATTTTCAAGATGGAACCCTCTTTGCGAGATTGTTTGAGCAACTCTTCTGCTAGAGGATCTTCCACATATTTTTGGATAGCACGTTTTAGTGGACGAGCACCAAATTTAGGATCAAATCCTTTATCTGTAAGGAATTCTTTAGCGCCTTTTGTGATTTCCACCTCAAAGCCAATAGCCTTAACACGTGTAAATAAACTTTCGGTAAGGTTATCTATAATCTTGAAGATGTCTTCTTTTTCAAGAGGTTTGAATACGATAACATCATCAACGCGGTTAAGAAACTCAGGATTGAACACCTTTATTAAAGCGTCCTGAATAGTGGATTTCATTTTGGCATAATCAAAAGCCGTGTCATCTGAATCAAATCCAATGCCTTTGCCAAGATTTTTGATGTCGCGAGCACCAACATTGGAGGTCATGATGATAATGGTGTTTCTAAAATCAACTTTTCGACCCAATGAGTCAGTTAGAATACCGTCATCTAACACTTGCAAGAGCAAGTTAAACACATCCGGGTGAGCTTTTTCGATTTCATCTAAAAGAACCACAGAGTAAGGCTTACGACGTACTTTTTCGGTCAAGATTCCACCTTCTTCGTAACCGACATAGCCGGGAGGTGCACCAACCAAGCGAGAAACCGTAAATTTCTCCATGTATTCACTCATGTCGATGCGAATCAGTGAATCGTCGCCGCTGAATAAATATTTGGAAATCACTTTAGCCATTTCTGTTTTACCAACCCCGGTTGGACCAAGGAAGATAAATGAGCCAATCGGACGATTAGGGTCTTTTAAACCAGCACGTGTGCGTTGTATGGCACGAGTAAGTTTATCAATCGCTTCAGGTTGACCAATTACTTTGGCAGACAATTCTTCACGCATTTTTAGGAGTTTTTCTCCTTCATTTTGTGTGATTTTTGTGACAGGAATTCCAGTCATCATGCCAACTACAGCTGCAACATCTTCTTCACTAACATCATAAATCACTTCTGAACTTTCTTTTTCCCATACTTTTTGGGCTATTTCAAGTTCTTCAATTAGTCGTTTTTCACGATCGCGTAAACGTGCTGCTTCTTCAAAACGTTGTTTTTTTACCATCGCATTTTTTTCCTGCGATGTTGATTCAATCTCTTCTTCCAGTTTAACGATATGTTCAGGTACAGTGATATTGGATAAGTGTACACGTGCACCAGCTTCATCTAGAGCATCAATCGCTTTATCAGGAAGAAAATGATCGGTAATGTAGCGGTCGGTTAATTTAACACAGGCTGTTAAAGCTTCTTCTGAATATCGCACACTATGATGCTTTTCATATTTAGCTTTTATCCGATTTAAAATCTCAACGGTTTCTTCGATTGAAGTGGGTTCAATCATAATTTTTTGGAAACGACGCTCTAGAGCACCATCTTTTTCGATATACTGACGGTACTCATTTAACGTGGTAGCACCAATTGCCTGAATTTCACCACGAGCTAAAGCAGGTTTTAACATGTTCGAAGCATCTAAAGAACCACTGGCTCCACCTGCGCCTACTATCGTATGTAATTCATCAATAAACAAGATGATATTTGGCGTTTTTTCAAGTTCGTTCATCACGGCTTTCATGCGTTCTTCAAACTGACCACGATATTTTGTTCCTGCGACTAAAGCGGCTAAATCGAGCGCAACAACACGTTTATCAAACAAAACCCGTGATACTTTTCGCTGGACAATCCGCAGAGCAAGACCTTCAGCAATAGCTGTTTTTCCAACTCCGGGTTCACCAATCAAAACAGGATTGTTTTTCTTTCTTCGGCTCAAAACCTGAGCAACACGCTCAATTTCTTTTTCACGCCCAACAATAGGGTCTAACTTTCCTTCTTCGGCTAATTTGGTTAAATCGCGTCCAAAGTTATCTAGTACGGGTGTTTTTGTCTTTTCCATTTTTCTCGACCTGATGCTTCCCGCACCCTGAGGGTCCGGTTGTGATGAGATATATTCTGCTGATAACGTTGATTCCGGTTCTTGTGTAGATGGCGGGTTACTCGATTTTCCAGTGATAATTAAATCGAGTTCTTCACGAACGGCCTCATAATTCACATTAAACTGATGCAAAATTTGTGCTGCAATGTTTTCATCATCTCTTAAGAGTGATAAAAGTAAATGTTCTGTTCCAATCGTATCGCTTTTGTAAAGTTTGGCTTCCAAATAGGTGATACGCAGCACTTTTTCTGCTTGTTTTGTTAAAGGAACATGACCAACTTTTATCGTTGATCCCGTTCCTCGAACCGTGTCTTCAATTGTTTTTTTAAGTTTTGCTAAATCGCAACGCAGGTTTTTCAGAATCTTAACCGCAACACCATCACCTAAACGGACAATACCAAGCATCAAATGCTCAGTTCCGATATAGTCGTGACCTAAGCGAAGTGCCTCTTCGCGGCTAAATTGGATTACATCTTTAACTCTGCTCGAAAAATTACCTTCCATTGAGTCGTATTTAAAGGGTTGGAAACTGATATAACAACAATTCCCACAAAAACATTTAATGGTTATCCATTTTCTGTGAAAGTAATGTGGGCAAACCTCAAACGCAAGAGGATAGTTGTTCGCATGTAATGAAATTGGGATTAAAAAGAATAAACTTTTAGTTAAGAGGTGTGTTTGTAATCCCCTTGGTCATTTGATTGCATTTTTTGTCTGTATTGAATAATAAAGGATATACATCAACTGCGTTAATTAGGATATAGCTCTACGTACATGTTCTCAAGCTCAAAATCTGAAAATTAAATTAGGATAGCGCTCTTCTACTAATTAACTATTTTTTTAAAGGACTTTTGTGTCACAACTGTCTTAACCTATCTATCGAGCGTGGAAAAAGAAATGTACTTTGATTAGCAAAATCAAAAAGCTAACGAATGTACAGAAGTCAATTAAAAAAGAGGTTTGCCTGTCATTTGAGGTGGCTGTGGTAGGCCCAATATTTTCAAAAGTGTTGGAGCAACATCGGCCAAAATTCCCTCATGTAATGTGGCTGAAGGATTGTTTACAAGGGCGCACGGAACAGGTTGAGTTGTATGTGCCGTATTCGGGCTGCCATCAGGGTTTATCATACAATCAGCGTTTCCGTGATCGGCAATCACTAAAATCTGATAACCTTGTTCAATAGCTGATGGTATTAAATGGGAAAGTTCTTTATCAACGGCTTCAACAGCTTTTGCAGCAGCATTAATGTCGCCTGTATGCCCAACCATGTCCGGATTGGCAAAGTTGAGAATGATTAAGTCGTAGATTCCCTTTTTGATAGCTTGTGATAATGCTTCACCGACACCCGGTGCCGACATTTCCGGCTGCAAATCATATGTGGCAACTTTAGGGCTTGGAATCAGGATGCGATCTTCACCTTCAAATGGGGTTTCTTCACCGCCATTAAAGAAAAAAGTAACATGCGGATATTTTTCGGTTTCAGCGATGCGTAATTGCTTAAGCCCGGCATCGCTCACCACTTTGCCAAGAACATTTTCAAACGATTGTGGCTCAAATGCAATTTGAATACCCTTGAAAGAAGCATCATATTGTGTGAAACACACATAATGCAGATTCAAATCACCTTTCGTTTCAAACGAATCAAAACCGGTTTGAGTTAATGCACGTGTGATTTGACGTGCTCTATCACTACGGAAATTGAAGAATATGACCACATCGTCTTTTTCAATGCGGTTATTTGTTGATTCACCTAAAACACAGGGTTCCAAAAATTCATCTGTTTTTCCTGATGAATAATTCGCATCAAATGCCACGGATGTGTTTTCGTAATGTGTTCCTATTCCATCGAGTAACAAGTCGTAGGCACGTTTTACGCGTTCCCATCTGTTATCGCGATCCATTGCGTAGTAACGACCAATGATAGATACGATTTCGCCTTTACCAATGTTGTTTGCGTGTTTTTCAACATCTGCAACAAAATTCTTGCCGGATTTAGGGTCGGTATCGCGACCGTCTGTGAAAGCGTGAATGTAAACATTTTCTATTTGTTCAGCTTTCGCGAAATCAAGAAGGGCATCGATGTGATTCTGATGAGAGTGAACTCCTCCATCAGAAATTAAACCCATTAAATGTACTTTTCCTTTCTCACGTGCCTTTGCAAAGGCAGCTTTCAAGGTCGGGTTTTGAAAGAATGTTTTTTCTCTGATGTCTTTATTAATGCGGGAAATATCCTGCCAAACGATTCTGCCAGAACCGATATTAAGGTGACCGACTTCAGAGTTTCCAAATTGGCCTTCAGGTAATCCAACAGCCTCGCCTGATGCGATGAGTTGAGTGGTTGGATTGGATGAAAAAATTGCATCCAAGGTAGGTTTTTGGGCTTTATCAATCGCACTTACTTGTGGATTAGCCGCAATTCCGTATCCATCGAGGATTACCAGAAAGGCTTTGGATTTCATGAGCTTACGCTAATTTGTTAACGAAACGTACTAAGCGGGATTTTTTGTTCGCTGCATTGTTTTTGTGGATGATACCCACTTTAGCCATACGGTCGATATATGAAACGGCTTCGTTGAGAACAGTATTAGCTTCTGCTTTAGTAGTAGAACCTAAAACTTTTTTAAACAAAGTTCTCATTTTAGAACGCTTCATTCTATTTGCGTTACGACGCTTAATGGTTTGGCGAACACGCTTAATTGCTGACTTATGCTGTGGCATGTAAATGTAGATTAGTAATGTTTGCTAAAATCTTTTTTTAGAGTCGCGAAAAATAGAGATTATTCAAGTGAGTATCAATAATGATTTTGTGTAATCCTAATAAAATGTTTAATTTTGCTCTCTTGTTATGATTATAGTTATAGATGGTCCGGCAGGTTCCGGTAAAAGTTCAACTGCAAAAGCTGTAGCTCAGAAAACGGGGCTTACCTACTTGGATTCAGGAGCTCTTTACAGGGCGGTAACCCTACTATATATAAAGGGTGGATATCATCAAAATACTAATCAGCAACTGTTCTTTGATTCATTGGCTACATCAAAGCTGAGATTTGATTATCAAAATGGTGTTTTCAGTATTTGGCTGAATGATACGAATGTAACGGACGAGATACGCTCTTTGGAAGTGAGTCAGTCTGTATCTGTTGTTGCAGCGATGCCCCAAGTTCGCGACTTTGTGAATGCATATTTACGTGAAGTGGTAAAACAGGGTTCTTTTATTGCTGACGGTCGTGATTTATCTACAGTCGTGTTCCCTGATGCCGAATTGAAAATCTTTATGGTTGCTTCCATTCAGGCTCGAGCTCAACGTCGTTTTGAAGAAC
>CAZIQX010000012.1:26188-30696 GCA_964541325.1 uncultured Chitinophagales bacterium
AGATTCCACCCGTGAAGCAGCACCCCTAAGAAAGCATGAAAATGCTATTCAAATTGATACATCCAATCTCACCTTTGATGAACAGGTTCAGCAAATTGTTGAACTGATTGATCTCAAAGGATTATAATCCAAACAAACACATAAACACTAACACTATCCCATATCAAAGCTTAATGCCCAGATATGCGGCTTTTACAAGAAAACTTAAATGTCAGAAGAACTCACAACTCAAACCGAAGAAACTACACAAACAGCTACCGTAGAAACCGTTGATCGTCACATTTTCACCGGCGAAATCGAAGGTGAAGTGTATAAACTCGAAGACCTCGATGCTATGGGTGACTACAGCAAGGAAGATTTTGCTTCTTTGATGAACATGTACGAAGGCACCCTGAATGCTATCACAGAAAAAGAAATTGTTACCGGTACTATCGTTGGTATCGATGAGAAATATGTAATTATTGATATCGGATTCAAATCTGAAGGTATCATTCCATTAAACGAATTTCGTCATCCTGACAGAATCAAAATTGGTGACGAAGTAGAGGTATTTCTTGATAAAGTAGAAGACCGCGAAGGCCAATTGGTTCTTTCCCGCAAAAAAGCTGACACCTTACGTGTATGGCAATTTATTGAAGCGGCTTTCAACGAACAAAAAATTATCGAAGGTTTCATCAAACGTCGTATCAAAGGTGGTATGGTGGTTGATATTGATGGTATCGACGCTTTCTTACCTGGTTCACAAATTGATGTTCGTCCAGTTCGCGATTTCGACGCATATGTAGGTAAAACCATGGAATTCATGGTGGTTAAACTTAACATGTCGAGCGAAAACGTAGTTGTTTCTCACCGTGCCATCGTTGAATCTGACCTTGAAGAACAACGCTCACAAATTCTTCAGAGCATGGAACCTGGTCAAATCCTCGAAGGCCATGTTAAAAATATCACCGACTTTGGTGTGTTTATTGATCTTGGCGGTGTTGATGGTTTATTGCACATCACTGATTTGTCATGGGGACGTGTTGAACATCCGAATGAAGTGGTTAAACTCGACCAGAAATTGAACGTTGTAGTTCTTGAGTTCGACGAAAATACCAAGCGTATTTCATTAGGCCTCAAACAATTACAGCCACATCCATGGGATGGAATCGACGAAAAATATCCTGAAGGTATGAAAGTTCAGGGTCGTGTGGTCTCTATTGCTGATTACGGTGCTTTCATCGAATTAGAGCGTGGAGTAGAAGGTCTTGTTCACATCTCTGAAATGAGTTGGACTCAGCATATCAAACACCCATCTCAATTGGTTGAGAAAAATCAAATGATCGAGTGCGTGGTGTTGAATATCAGCAAAGAAGACAAGAAAATTTCCTTAGGTGTTAAACAACTGGAAAACGATCCTTGGAAAAACCTCTTAGAGAAATACCCCATTGATTCAAAACACAAAGGTACTGTTCGCAATCTCACCAATTTTGGAGTGTTTGTTGAATTAGAGCCTGGTATTGACGGTTTAATTCACATTTCTGACCTCAGCTGGACTGATAAAATTAATCATCCAAATGATGTTGTTCAAAAAGGTGATGTAATTGATGTTGTAATTTTGGCCGTTGATTTTGAAAACCGCAGAATTACATTAGGGCACAAACAAATCGGTGAAAATCCATGGGAAAAATACCTTGTTGAATACGCAAAAGGTAATGAAGTGGAAGCCGTTGTTGTTCGTGTAACTGATAAAGGTGCATTCCTTGCTCTTGGTTTAGGCGCCGAGGCTTTCCTATCAAAAGATGAAGCAGAAGGCGAATTAGCTCCTGAAACTTCACTCAAAGTGGTAGTAACCGACATTGATGAGAACACCAAATCCATCATGGTTAGCCAAAAGCAATTGGGTAAAGTGAAAAAAAGCAAACCAAAGAAACAAAAAACAGCTGAACCGGATGCCTTAACATTAGGTGAAATGTCAGGTTTAGCCGATTTGAAAAGAGAATTAGCTGAGAAAGAAGCTGCTGAAAAAGCAGATTCAGCTGAATAATCGTTTCTAAATTCAGTTTGAAGGGAAGTTGAGCAATCAGCTTCCCTTTTTTTTTGTGATATCATGTATTTACAGTAGCTTACGAGCACATGCAGCATGGGTGTTTGTACTTGATGTAATTAAGGAGGAACGGCACATCTGCTGAAATTTTCACAAAAAAAATTTAATCTATGAGTTTGAGTCCTATACGTCCCGATCAATTAAAACCGGGTGATGTGCTATTGCTAATTACTGAACATCCACCGCTATCCGGTTATTTACAAGCTTTGTTTGATTATATCCGCTATATGAAACCTCAAAACGATGAGGAGAAAAAAAAGAAAGAAAAAGCATGGAGTACTATCGTTCGAGGCATAATTATGTATTTCGATGGGGATCATTTTTTCCATGCGTCAATTTGGGATGGTGAGATGGTTGCTGAAGCCGGAACTGAGGGTATTGCGCGTGGAGACATCGCTCGTTATAAATCGTTTAAAACTCCCGTGTATAGATTTTCAAAAAACGGTAAAGTGGTAATGGGAACTCCTGAGTTTCCCTCTCAACCTGTTATAGATGTGAGTAATGCCATTATTGCACAACATTTGCCTTATTCGTACACCACAGCCGTTTTATTAGCCATACTTTGTTATTCACGTTGGCAGAGAGATGAATGGATTGACCGCATTGAACAATTTTTTATTGAGAATTTGTCGCGATGGATGGAACCCCTTGTTAGGGAGTGGTTTAAGCGCAATCGAAAGGAACTCAGAAAAGTGTTTGAACAAATGGTTGTGGAAGCAATGGAGTTAATTCTGGCTTTCCGAAAAGAAAAGGGGATGGTATGCTCTGAATTTGTAGCTGCAGTTTATAATCGAGCAGAACCTATTCCAAAATATTTCCTAGAAAAGTCCTACAAACTTCAATTGATGGCCAATAAGCAAATTGAGTTAGATACGGCAGCTATGAATGAGCAAATTCTTCAAAACATTGAGCAGCAATTACAAGTACTTGAAGTACCCGTTGTGGAATTGCTTTTTACGCATCAAACAGAAACGGCAAACGAATTGGCTGATTGGTTGAAACGCGACGAAATGTACACACCTGCCGATTTGGCCCATTCTCCAAATTTAATTCAAGTTGGCGAATTGAGTTTTGAGTAATAGATAGTATGTGATGCAGGCGAGGGCGAAGCCCGAGCCTGCTCGCATGAAGGATTGCAGCGGTAGCCCACAGCGAGGTTTGGGGATATTGATGGTTGATTGCTCAGCTATGTTTTTGTGCAGGTTAAAACGTTTTTGCTGCAACACACCAAAGCGAGCGAGGACTACAAGCGGAAAGCCTGACCCCGAGCGAAGCGAGGGGACATGCCCGAAAAATTTAATTCAGTTTAACCCTAAAAATGAAATTAATTCATCAAAATCCTGAAAAACAAAGTGAGCCTGTTGGAGTTTTTCAGGGTTGGTTTCTGTGCTGAACCAGGCTACATCCCATCCAAAACCGGTTCCGCCAAGTACATCACTCGAGTAGGAATCGCCCACATACAGTATTTCAGAAGCTTGAACACCTGCTGCTTTTGTGGCTGCTTCAAAAATGCCGGGTTGTGGTTTCATGATGCCAACATCTTCTGAAATGATGGTAACGATGTCGTGAGCATCCAATCCGAATGTGTGTAGTTTAATACGTTGTGTTTCTGCAAAACCGTTGGTTAGAATTCCAACAGGAACGTGTTTTCGTATCAATTCAAAGGCTGATTTTGCACCAGGAATCCACGTCCAATGTTCTTGATAATGTTGCATGTAACGGTCACCTACTTCTCGCCAGGAGTGAGTTGAACCGATTCGGAAAAGGGTGCGCTCAAACCGTGTTTTTTGAAGTTCATCACGTGAAATCTCGCCTCTTCCATACATCTCCCACAAGAGAACGTTGATGTGATGATAGGTTTCTTGCAACTGTTCAAGTGTGACTAATTGAGTCAGTTCAAACTCATGCCATATTTCGGAAAGAGCTAATTTCTCGGCTTTTCGATGGTTGAGAAGGGTGTCATCAAGGTCGAAATAAATAAATTTATAAGGCATGAGTCTGGATTTCAATTCAGGCATTTTTTGAATTTGTTTTAGGGAATCGTTGAAGCTGTTGCAATGATAGTATGCTGAATGATTAATTTCCCAATTTAATAAAGAGACTGTATCGTTTGCTTATCTGTGAAACTAAGGAAAAAGCCATCTTTGAAAGGTATCAATTTTGACTATTTATCTTAAATAGGTGACTTTTTCTAACTACGATTGGTGCGGAGAGAGAGGGATTCGAACCCTCGAACCGATTACTCAGTTAACGGTTTTCGAGACCGTCCCGTTCAACCACTCCGGCATCTCTCCGTTTATGAGTGGGTGCCAAATATAGGAATAAATCGAGCTTTAGTGATAGATTGGGTACAGATTTCACCTTAAAAGTGTCTTTAAATCTATTTAAAAACATTTTTTTAATTTTTTTTTTGAGTTGAGGT
>CAZIQX010000013.1:0-2106 GCA_964541325.1 uncultured Chitinophagales bacterium
TGGCTTCCATGTTTGCGCACTGACCATACAGATGTACAGGAACAATTAGTTTTGCTTTTGGGGTGATAAGCGCTTCGAGTTGACTCACATCAAGGGTGAAATCATGGGCATCTACATCCACAAAAACAGGTGTAAGTTTTAGCAGTGCAATAGCTTCAGCGGTAGCCACGTAGGTATGAACCGGAACGATAACTTCATCGCCGGGCTGCAAATCCAGCGCCATCATTCCGATTTGCAGCGCATCGGTTCCATTGGCGCAGGGAATAACATGGTTACAGCCCAAATAGGTGGCTAGTTCCGTGGCAAACAATTTAACGTCAGGACCATTAATAAACTGTGCCGACTGCAAAACCTGTTGAATCGCTTGGTTGATTTCCACTTCGATATGGGCATATTGGGTTTTTAAATCGACCATTTGAATTGCTGAAGCCACGAAAAAATCTCCTATTTGAGTTAAGTTTGTCCAAATGTACAGAATGAAACAGGTGATTTGTAATTAAAAAAGTCCGTCTTGGAATAAACATTGTCACTACTGACATTTTTGCAGAATTCGTATCTTATATCACTTTTTTTGAACATTCAAACCGATATCAACCTGTGAAAAGCAAAACCTTTTATATCGAGACCTACGGCTGTCAAATGAATTTCAGTGATTCTGAAATTGTGAATTCCATAATGATTGATCGTGGTTTAAAGCCAACTGATGCGCCTGAAAATGCCGATGTAATCTTTGTGAATACCTGTTCAATTCGCGATAATGCGGAGCGCAAAGTTTGGGATCGATTAAAATACTTCCGTTCGGTAAAAAAATCGGTAAATAACGATATGGTTGTTGGCTTATTAGGTTGTATGGCTGAGCGTTTAAAAGAATCGGTACTTGAACGGGAAAAATTGGTGGATATGGTAGTTGGTCCTGATGCCTACCGAACCATCCCGCAATTGTTAGACGAAGTAGAAGATGGTCGCAAAGCCGTTAATGTGATTTTATCCTTAGAAGAAACCTATGCAGATATTGCTCCGGTAAGAACAACTGGAAATGGGGTAAGTGCCTTTGTTTCCATTATGCGTGGGTGCGACAATATGTGTGCGTTTTGTGTAGTTCCGTTTACCCGTGGACGCGAACGTAGTCGCGATTTGGAATCCATTTTATCCGAGGTTCAGGTTTTAAGTGATCAAGGTTATAAAGAAGTAACTGTTTTAGGTCAAAATGTGAACTCTTATAACGATAATGGTCGCACGTTTGCGGAGCTGATGTATAAAGTAAGTTTGATTAATCCGGAGATGCGCATACGCTTTTCCACATCACATCCAAAAGATTTTCCGGATGAGCTACTTCAAGTGATTGCAGAACGCCCAAATATTTGCAAATACATTCATATTCCGGCACAATCTGGAAATAGCGATGTATTAAAACGCATGCGCAGACCCTATACGCGTGAACAATACATGGAATTGATCCATAAAATGCGCCGCATGATTCCCGGTGTATCCTTATCAACCGACATTATTACCGGATTTTGTGGTGAAACCGAAGAAGAACATGCCGACACGGTTTCACTCATGAAAGAAGTGAAATACGATTTGGCCTACATGTTCATTTATTCCGAGCGTGAGCGAACACTTGCGCATCGAAAAATGGCGGATGATGTAGCTGATGATGTAAAAAAACGTCGTCTTTCTGAAATTGTTGATGCTCAACATGCGGGCGCAAAAGAAAATAACGCTGCCCAAGTTGGTAAGCATCATTTAGTATTGGTTGAAGGCCCAAGTAAACGCGATTCAGCTCAATATCAGGGCAGAACCGATACCAACAAAATGGTCATTTTTGATCAGATTGATTTTAAAGCCGGTGATTATGTTGAAGTTGAAATTACAGGATCAACTTCTGCTACTTTGTTTGCAAAACCAATCAAAAAATCAAGTATAACTGAATTTTCATCTCAAATGGCCTTGGCATAAACCATGGATCCTAAAGTTTTTCAAGAGCAGTTCGGATTATTGGGCGATTCGCCCGCAATGCGTCAGGTAATTGATAAAATTCGGCAAATTGCTACCACTGATATTACCGTTTTACTAAATGGTGAAAGCGGAGTTGGAAAAGATGTT
>CAZIQX010000013.1:2116-8996 GCA_964541325.1 uncultured Chitinophagales bacterium
AAAGATGTTACCGCACGAGCCATCCATGCCTTAAGTGACAGAAAACGCAAAAATCTGGTAATTGTAAACTGCGGTGCAATTCCGGAAGGTATCATTGAAAGCGAATTGTTTGGCCATGAAAAAGGCTCGTTCACAGGCGCTCATGAAGCACGTGAAGGCTACTTTGAAAAAGCCAACGGAGGAACCATTTTTTTGGATGAAATTGGGGATACTCCCAAAAATGTTCAAGTTAAACTGCTGAGAATTCTTGAAAACGGTGAGTTTTTTAGGGTTGGTTCTGCCGAAGTTCGTAAAACCAATGTCCGCATTATTGCTGCAACCAATAAAGATTTATGGACTTTAGTCCAAAAAGGGACTTTTCGGGAAGATTTATATTATCGTTTGAATACGGTTCAGATTATACTCCCACCCTTAAGAGAGCGTCAGGAAGATATTTTACCCATTTTCCAGAAATTTGTGAAAGAGTTTCACGCTAAATATGATTCAGTTTTCCAAGGGTTTTCAGATGACGCCAAAGCGTTACTCACATCGTATCGTTGGCCGGGAAATGTGCGTGAACTGAGAAATGTTGCCGAGCAACTTGTTGTACTTGAGAAATCCAAATTTATATCTGGTGATGTGCTCAGGAAATACCTAAAAGGACGTCAACATGAAGGGATACCGGATAATTTGCCCGTTTTATCCTCGGTTTATGGTGGAGCGCATACCCATGAATCTGAAGAGTTTGCTCCCAAAGATCGTGAATTGATCTATCGCGCCTTGATTGATTTAAAATCGGACGTGAGTGAACTCAAAAAAATGATGGCACAATTCATTTATTCGAATATTTCAGGCGGCAAACCGATGCTTCCTGCGCCTTTAGAGTATCGCCGTGAACCTGAAGTGTATCCAAGAAATGAACCTTATTTTGATCGTGGAACCAATTTAGGCATGACCAACTATCCGGATTATAAGTCGCTTCAAATAGAACCTGATTTGGATATTGACCCTTTTGAAGAGCGCTTACAAAACGATGAAATCCCAAGTATTGAAGAAGCTGAAAAGTATCTGATTGAAAAAGCGTTGAAAAAGTATGAAGGAAATCGTCGAAAAGCTTCAGAAGCATTGGGCGTTTCCGAGCGGACTCTATATCGTAAATTGGATCAATATGGTATTTCAGAGTAAAATTTTAGTGCTTGTAATAAGTTTAACAATTCTGTTAAGCGGTTGTTTTTCTTATTCGTTTTCAGGAGGAAATATCCCCCCAAACATCAACAAGATTTACATTCCCTATTTTCCGGATCGAACTAATTCAGGTCAGTCGGCCCTTTCAGAGCAATTGTATCAAGCTATTGTTAATCGATTTATTAATCAATCGCGCCTTCAATTGGTATCTGATGAAAACGATGCTGATGTAGTGTTAAAAGGGGATTTAGTTTCGTATAGAAATACACCTTTTAGTATTTCAGGGGAAGAAATTTCAACAGAAAACCGAGTTGAAATTGTTGTAAAAGCACTGTACAAATACAAGGAAGAATCCAAGCCGGTGTATGATAAAACCTTTAATGGTTTTTTTAATTACGACACCACAACCGATCCGGTTCAGGGTGAACAAGACGCTATTATTCAGGCTTTGGATCAAATCTCCCGAAAGTTGTTCGATGAAGCAGTTGGTCAGTGGTAACCTTTAAATAAAAAAAATGAGTTTTTTATGAACGTCCGATTATTTCAGTTTAATCCCATTGTGGGTGATCTTGTTGAAAACACCAATCGGATGTTAGAAGCTGTTCATCAAGCCAAAAAAGAAGGAATTTCCCTAATTCTATTTACTGAATTGGCTGTTTGTGGGTACCCACCCATGGATTTGCTGGAGCGTGAAAGTTTTGTGGAAACCTGCCTTGAAATGAATCGACGCCTTGCTCTTTCTGCTGATGGAATAACTGTGATTTGGGGATCAATATCCAAAAACACCGAAAAACCTGGGCGACCTCTATACAATTCGCTGTATATGGCTGAAAATGGTCGAATTTCTGCGTTAGCCCATAAATCACTTCTTCCAACCTACGATGTGTTTGATGAATTTCGCTATTTCGAACCTGCCCATAATGTTGTGGTTAAAGAATGGAACGGCATCCAATTAGGGCTTTCTATTTGCGAAGATTTATGGTACAACGATAATGATTACCATCGCTACACAGTAAATCCGGCTCAGGAATTAAAAAAATTAGGGGCTGAATGGATTGTAAATATTTCAGCCTCTCCATTTAGTAAGTACAAGCCTAACCAACGTTTGGAGATGTTGCGCCGACATTGCGCGGAAGAAAAATTGCCCATTTTGTATGTGAATCAGGTTGGGGCGAATACGGAAATCATTTTTGACGGCGATTCCATGGTGTTAAATGCTAATGGTAGCCTAGTTGAACGTTCCGAACTATTCACTGAAAACTATATTGACACTCGTTGGAATGTTGAAACCCGAACATTTGAGCCTATCACTCATTCCAATCCCGTTGAAATGTCGGCTGAGGAGCGACAATTTAGAGCTTTAGTGCTAGGCTTGCGCGATTATGTTCAAAAATCAGGAATATCTGAAAAAGTTTTGTTAGGCTTAAGTGGTGGAATTGATTCAGCCTTAACTGCTACGATAGCCGTAGAAGCTTTGGGAAAAGAACACGTGATTGGAGTAACCATGCCATCCCACTTTTCAAGCTCGGGTTCGGTGGATGACTCCCTTAGTTTGGCAGAAAATCTTGGCATTACGATTCATACCTTGCCGATTAAATCGATTTATGATGAAATTTCACAGGTTTTACATCCGCTATTTCTAGGAACCGAGTTTAATGTTGCTGAGGAAAACATCCAAAGTAGAAGTCGCGGAATCTTATTGATGTCGTTAAGTAACAAATTTGGTTATTTGGTTTTAAATACCGGAAATAAATCAGAAATGGCCGTTGGCTATTGTACCTTATATGGGGACATGGCCGGTGGTTTATCCATACTTTCCGATTTATATAAAGTAGAAGTGTTTGCCATGTCGCGTTGGCTGAATGAATCCTATTTCAAACGTGAAATCATACCATGGAATACCATTCATAAACCCCCAAGTGCTGAATTACGGCCAGATCAAAAAGATTCAGATTCGTTACCTGAATACGATATTCTTGATGGCATTTTGAAGGCCTACATCGAAGAAAAAGCCTCTGTTCAGGCAATTATTGCCAAAGGATATGATGAAGCAACCGTAAAACGAGTAATTCGTTTAGTGGATTTAAATGAATATAAACGTCGTCAAGCACCACCCGGCTTGCGAATTTCTTCAAAAGCCTTCGGAATGGGTAGAAGATTGCCGATTGTGCAAAAATGGACTCAAGTTCAATTGCAATAAATGGTATAAAACTTGAAGCGTCTTGCAGTTAAAATCCTTACACTTCACGTAATTAATTAACAATTTGTGCGTATGCGCAAAGAATAGCACAGAAACACACTACCATATCATCATCAGACCCCATGAAAAACATCCTTAAAAATCTAAAAATTGGAATAGGATTAGCAGCAGTGCCCTTACTGAGCCTAAACGCTCAGCAAGCCGACTCCCTGCGCTTCGAAGATTCCATAGAGACACAAAATATTCCCATTTTTCGCTTTGAAGACCGCATTCAATCAATTTTATTGGAAATGGATGCACGTCGTTTACCGAAAATTCAGGACGAACTTACCGTTACACGCCCTGAACTTTCTGAAGACGATAAAATTTCCCTTTCCCGTATTGCCGACATTTACCGATTGCATGTGTTAAGTCTTGAAGCACAAGTAAATAACGATGCCTTATCAGCTGAAAAATACATCTCGAACAGTATTGCCGAAATGCAATCGATGTTGGAAGAGAATCCCGATGTTCAGCAAAACAGGCGATTCACGGAATTGTATCGAACAGTAATGACCGAATACCGTGAGTTTTATGGCGTGTCTGAGTCAGGTTTAGAAGAAAACGGAGAGATTTTCGCTATTCATAATGAATTGTTTAGCGATGATGATGAAGAGTTTGTAAGTGAAGATTTTGTATTTCCGCGTGAATTAACCACGCCAAAAATGCAAGTTCCACTTCCTCAAAATAAGTACGTGAACAATCACTTGGCATATTTGTGGATGAAGCGTCCTGAAATTATGGAAACATGGTTGCAACGCCGCGAAAAGTACTTCCCAATGATGGAGAAAATCTTTGAAGAGGAAAATGTACCTAAAGAATTGATGCATTTGGCCATGATTGAATCAGGTTTAAATCCTTCAGCCAGGTCTCGTGCTGCTGCTGTAGGAATGTGGCAATTTATTAAAGCCACCGGGGCCATGTATGGTTTGGAAGTTAATTGGTGGGTTGATGAACGTCGTGACCCTGTTAAAGCTACTCGCGCTGCAGCCCGACATTTACGTGATTTGTATGCGTATTGGAAGGATTGGCATCTTGCTTTAGCCAATTACAATGTGAGTCCGCGCCGCATGAAATGGGCTATCAATCGTTCAGGTGGTGTAAAAGATTATTGGGTGATTTATCCCTATTTGCCGCGTGAAACACGTGGATATGTGCCAAGTTTTATTGCCACCACTATGATTGCTTCGAATCCGGAACAATTTGGTTTTCAAAAGAAATATGATGAAAAACCCTTTGAGTATGAAACTGTGGATATCGTTGGTTCTTATGATTTAACGGTTTTAGCCGATGCCGCAGGAATTGATGTAAACACCTTAAAAGAATACAATACGGCCTTATTGCGTTGGGCAACACCTCCGGGAAACACCGCTTACCCTCTGCGTTTGCCTGTTGGAACAAAAGCAAATTTTCTAGCAAACTTCAAAGAAGTGCCACAATCCAAACAAATGCAAGTTTTTGTGCACAAAGTACAACGTGGTGAAAGCTTAGGGAAAATTGCCAGTAAATATGGCGTTACCGTACGCGATATTTATGAGTCGAATGATCGCTTAGGTAAATTCATCCATCCCGGACAAGAATTAGTGGTTCCGATTCCGATGGGAAGCCAGGCAAGAATTTTGGCAGATAGACCCTCCAACGATCCCAATACAAACTCCCGTAAAACCTACACAGTTAACTCAAAAAGCACAAATGACGACCAGCCTGCAAATACTGTGGCTGTGTACTATACCGTTAAATCAGGTGATACGATTGGCCATATTGCTGAATGGTACGATACTTCAGCGTGGAAAATTCGCTCGTGGAATAACACGAGTAACTTGATTCGAGTTGGCCAAAAACTCAAGATTTATGTGCCAGCATCTCAGAAATCGAAATATGCTGCAATAAATGAATTGGGCGCCAAGCAAAAAACAAAACTTGCATCTAGTGAATCCACTTCTGCTACCACAAATGATGACGGATATATCACATATAAAGTGAAACGCAATGATAATTTGTATGATATTGCGAATAGTTTTGGTATTTCTATCACTGAAATTAAGCGTCTCAATAATCTAAAAAGAAATACGATTTATCCGGGACAAACCTTAAAAATCAAAGAAAAGTAACTTGAAAAAGAAACTTACATTCGGGCTGTTACTAGGTATAACAGCCTTTTTTATCACCGCTGCATCGCGCTCCGACATATTTTTCGATATCAAAAAGAACTTCAGCATTTTTAGTGATGTGTTTTCTGAAGTTTCACTTCGTTATGTGGATGAAGTTGAACCCGGAAGTCTAATCCAAACGGCAATAACTGCTATGTTGGAAATGCTCGATCCGTACACCGTTTTAATCGATGAAACAAAAAACCAAGAGATTGACATCATTACAACCGGTAAATACGCGGGTGTAGGTTTGGAAATCGGGGTTCAGCGTGGTGAAATTGTAGTAATTGCCCCCATTGAAGGTTATTCGGCACAGCGAAAAGGGGTTAAAGCCGGCGATACGATTTTAGAAATCAATGGAATCAATATTAATGATTTGAACGAGCAAGCCATTGAAGCCCAATTATTTGGTGAGCCGGGTTCTACAGTTGTACTAAAGGTTAAACTATTTGGAATTGCAGCACCACTCGAATTTTCTCTTGAACGCGAGCGCATCGACATCAAAAGTGTTCCTTATGCAGGGTTTTTAGACGAAGAAAATGGAATTGCCTATTTACAGTTAACCCAGTTCACACAAAATTGTGCTGTTGAAGTTCGCGAAGCTCTAACACGGTTAAACGAACAAAAAGCATTGCAATCGTTGGTTTTAGACTTGAGAAATAATCCCGGTGGATTGTTAGATGAAGCCGTTGCTATTTTGGATTTATTTTTACCTGCCGGGATTGAAGTTGTTCGGATTAAAGGTCGGTTACAAGAAAATAATCTAACCTTTTTTACTCGAGAACCTGCTGTTTTCCCCAATGCAAAACTTATTGTTTTACAAAATGGTGGTTCCGCAAGTGCCTCTGAAATTGTTGCCGGAGCATTGCAAGACTTAGATCGAGCTTTAATAATAGGCGAGCGTAGTTACGGTAAAGGTTTGGTACAAACCATTCGTCCAATTTCCTATAATAACGCTTTGAAAATCACCACTTCTCGTTATTACATTCCAAGTGGAAGAAGTATTCAATCTTTGCAATACAATCACTTAAGCAGAAATGAAGTACAAAGTATTCCTGATTCATTGAGAAAACCGTTCAAAACATTAGGTGGACGTACAGTATATGATGGTATTGGTATTGAACCTGATGTGGAAATTCTAGAGCGTGAACCCAGTATTCCTGAAATTGCTTTGTTGAAGGATTCTCACTATTTCTTTTTTGCCAATGAATATGTGGCATCACACGATACCATTACTACTGAACTTGTGAAAAATGAGGTTTATCAAGCTTTTAAATCCTATCTGGAGAAAGAAGAATTTCAATTTGAAACAGAAGCTGATTTTACT
>CAZIQX010000013.1:9006-28411 GCA_964541325.1 uncultured Chitinophagales bacterium
AAACGATTATCAAAAAGCATGAATTGGGGTAATGATGAGCAACGTTTATTAACGGATTTGCAAAACCGTATCAATCAACATAAACAAGCTCAGTTGGACAGTGTAAAAGGCTTCATACAGGCTCAACTGTACCAAGAGCTTGCTTCACGTTATTTGGATACTAAATCATTGTATCCCTTATTGTTATCTCGTGATACTTCGGTAAAAAATGCCCTTTCATTATTCAACAATGAGCAAACGTTTCAAACATATTTGAAACCCCGGAAGTAACGTGGCAAAAGCGGATTTACACATTCATACTACGTTCTCCGACGGCAAGTATTCACCTTCTGAAGTTGTGGAAATGGCTAAGAAAAAAAACATTTCCATGATTGCCCTAGCCGACCATGATAGTATTGAAGGTTTAGCAGAAGCACGTGAAGCAGCTCAAAATGTCGAAATAACATTTATTAACGGTGTTGAAATAACCTCCGATTTTAATGGTCGTGAAGCTCATATTTTGGCCTACGCGTTTAACGCTGAATCCAATGTATTAGCCCAATTTTTACGTGAACAGGCTACTCTTCGGATTCAACGAATTCATTCAATGTTGGAGAAATTGGCTGAAATGGGCGTTCATCTCACCTATGAAACAATCAAAAATTATTCAGGTGAGGGTAGTATTGGGCGTCCACATTTGGCAAAAGCTATTGTAGAAGCCGGTTTTGCCAAAAGCATGGGCGAAGCGTTTGCTAAATTCATTGGAAATCATTCTCCGGCATATTTTAAATCTGCACACCCTGATAACAAACAAGTTATTCAAACTATTCATGCAGCAAATGGAAAGGCGATTTTGGCACATCCGGGGTTAAGTTACACTGAAAAAGAACTAAATGACTGGATTTTGCAGGGAATCGACGGTTTTGAAATGATTCATCCACGACATCCCTATCATCTGCAAACAAAATTTGAAAAACTAGCCAATGAATACGGACTTATAAAAACAGGAGGGAGCGATTTTCATGGTTTTTATTCCAAAGACCATGTTTACTTCGGAGTTGTAACAATAAACACCCTGCTAGCTCAAAAATTAGTACATTTGCAATCTCAAAACGTTAATTAATTCACTCTATGGCAACTGTTATCGAAGGAAATTATAATCAGGTTGGTGGTCGTTATGCCATCGTTGTTTCGCGTTGGAATGCATTTATTACGGAACGATTAAAAGAAGGTGCACTAGATACCTTACATCGCCACGGAATTAAACCCGAAGATATCGACGTGTATTATTGCCCGCGAGCTTATGAAATTGGATTAACCGCATTAAAAGCTGGCCAAACCGGTAAATACCAAGCTATTATAACCTTAGGTGCTGTAATACGCGGTTCAACGCCTCATTTTGATTATGTATGTCAAGCAGTGAACAAACACGTGTCCGAGTTAACTCTGAAACTTGAAATCCCCGTGATATTTGGGGTACTAACCACCGATTCGATTGAACAAGCTGTGGAACGCGCAGGTACCAAAGCAGGCAACAAAGGTTCAGAAGCAGCTATGACCGCCCTTGAAATGGTATCACTGCTGAAAGCCATCGGATAGGCTTAATTTGATAATCAACTTGATATAGGGCTTGCAAAGCGTTATTATTGCAAGCTTTGAAATTTCTATCTAGCAATTCTAATTCGTGAACTCAACCCAAACATCGCAACTTAGTGAGGATGCCGTAAAGCAAATGCAGTTGAAAGCTGCAGGTGCCATTCCCGAACATATTGCCATCATCATGGATGGAAACGGGAGATGGGCAAAAAGCAGAGGGAATTTGCGAATCTATGGGCATAAAGTAGGTGTTGATTCCGTTCGTGATATTGTAGAGGCTTGTGCTCAATTAGGGGTTAAACACCTTACACTATATGCTTTTTCTACAGAAAACTGGAATCGGCCTGAAGCTGAAGTGGGCGCACTGATGCAAATTTTAATTCAATCGTTGCGAAAAGAAGCTAAGCGTTTGAATAAAAATAATATCCGTTTGGTAACGATTGGTCAAACCGACCGCTTCCCGGATAATTGCAAAGTGGCACTCGATGAAGCTATAGAATTAACCTCGCAAAACTCCCGCATGCAATTATGTTTGGCATTAAGTTATTCCGGCCGTTGGGATATCGTACAAGCCGTAAAACGTATTGCAGGAAAGGTACAATCCGGTGCTGTATCTGTTGATGATATTAACGACCAGCTCATAAGTGGACATTTAGCTACTGCGGCCATTCCTGACCCAGATTTGATTATTCGAACAAGCGGTGAATATCGCTTAAGCAATTTTTTACTATGGCAATTGGCTTACTCTGAATTGTACATCACCCAAACATTTTGGCCTGATTTTCGGCGCGAAGAATTGTATAAAGCCATTGAATCGTATCAGGGAAGAGAACGCAGGTTTGGAAAAACATCCGAGCAAATCACAGAAACCATTAAAAAAGTCTAGTTTTACCCTTCATGAAGGTCTCTTTACATGAGATGAAATTCATCCATACTATTTTCGAAACCGGTTCCGTTTGGATGAACGTGAAAAAGAGGTTTATTACAGCAGTTTTTATTTTTGCATTGCAACTTACCGTTCTTCCTGTGTTTGTATGGGCGCAGGATAAACCGGAAATTACAATTGAAGACCCTACGTTAAATCGTCCGCAGACGTACACTATTCTTGGGGTTGAAGTAACAGGTATTGATAAAAACAACTCTTACATCGTGGCTACTGCCGGCTTGGATGAGGGTAAACAAATTCAAATTCCGGGTCCTGCTATTCCAGAAGCTATTAAAACACTCAATAGAACAGGTTTGTTTTCTGATGTGAAAATTTACATCAAACAAAAAGTTGGAAACGGGGTGTTTTTGTTGATAGCCGTGAAAGAACAACCTCGGTTGGCATCGTATGAACTCAAAAAAATTAAGCGTTCAGAGCGAGATGATTTAAAAGATATGTTGATGTTAATTCCCGGCTTTGCCATCACCGAATCATCAAAATCGCAGGCAATTACTACCATCACTAAATTTTACGAAGGAAAAGGCTATCGTTTTACCAAAGTTGATATCAAAGAAGAGTTGGTTGATACTGCTCGAAATCGAGCCAAATTAATTTTTACCGTTGATAAAGGGAAGCGTTTAGAAGTTCAACGATTACATTTTATAGGCAATACATATTACAAAGCCAAAACCTTACGTGGAGAAGTGGGGGATTTAAAAGAAGATCGTTGGTACCACATTTTTTCCGCAACTACATTCAAAAAAGAAGATTTTGAAAAAGGTAAAGAAGAACTCATCACGTTCTACAGAAAAAATGGTTTTCGTGATGCTCGGATTATTCGTGATAGCGTGTATATCTACGAGTTTGAAAAAGGGAAACAAGCAATTGGTGTTGATATCGAAATCTATGAAGGTCCCCGTTTTAAAGTTCGTAATGTAACATGGGAAGGTAACACCGTTTTTTCAGATGAAGAACTTTCTGCTGCTTTAGATTTACGAAAAGGGGATGTGTATAATCAGCAAAAATTTGAGGAAAACCTGTATTTCAATAAGAATAACAACGATGTGAGCTCAAAATACCAAGATATTGGTTACTTGTTCATGCAGGTGGAACCCCGTGTAACAGCAGTTGGAGAGGACTCCCTTGACTTCCATTTTATTATTGCAGAAGACGAAAAAGCAACCATCAAAGAAGTTAGTTTTAGTGGAAATACTCGAACACACGATCAGGTTGTTCGCCGAAATTTGAGAACAGTTCCCGGTGCAACCTATTCTCGCCAAAATATTCAACGTTCGATTCGTGAATTGGCAACCTTATCCTACTTTCAACCGGAAACCATTCAACCAAACCTCGACTACGATTACGAAAAGAAAACGGTGAGTATCGACTATGCTATGAAAGAATTGGCAGGAACCGATAACTTTGAGTTTTCAGGTGGTTTTGGTGGGGCACAGATTGGTGTTATTGTTTCTGCCCGACTGAATTTCAACAACTTCTCTATCCAAAGTGTGGATGAAAAAGATGCGTGGAGTCCACTCCCAAGTGGTGATGGACAACGTTTATCACTAGGAATTCAGGTTACAGGCCGAGGTTTTCAAAATTATGACATCAGTTTCCAAGAACCATGGTTGTTTGGGCGTCCAAATTCATTTGGAGTGAGTGCTTCCTATTCTCTTTTCAAAACACAAACTTCACGAGATGAACTTTTTTCTGCTTCAATTTCCTACGGACAGCGTTTACAGTGGCCGGATGATTATTTTACACACACCACTGTTTTACAATATCAAGCGTATGATGTATTCGGTTCATTCGTAAATCAAGCAGGAAAAGTGTACGTATTAAACGTGCAACAAATTTTAGAGCGTAATTCCCTGGATAATTTTATCTCGCCCAATACAGGATCGAAGCTCACTTTAAGTGCTACTATTGCGCCACCTTTTGCCGGTTTTTCTCAGTTCTACAAACTTAAATTCAAATATTCGCACCACATTCCAATTATTGGGAAAATGGTGATGACTTACGGTTCTGAATTTGGTCACTTAGGTTATTTTAGTTCGCAAGATCGTTCACCGTTTGAGCGATTCTATCTTGGTGGTACACCTTTACAACAGCGACAAACGTTTACCCGTGAAAATATCGACTTAAAAGGGTATCCGGGCGGATTTAATGGCTCCATTTCACCAATCAACCAAAATGGTGAACTCATCGGAGGAAATTATTATGTGAAATACATGAGCGAACTTCGTTATCCGGCTGTTCAAAATGAGCAACTTCAATTAATTCCGTATTTATTTGCTGAAGGTGGAAACGCGTTTGATAAATTCTACAACGTTTCACCGTTTGATATCCGCCGTTCCAGTGGGTTGGGCGTGCGTTTGTTCCTGCCAATTCTTGGTTTGATTGACCTCAGTTATGGGTATCGCTTCGATTCTATACCAAATACTCAGGTTGAGGCTGGAAATTGGGAATTCTTGTTCAACATTGGACCATCATTCTAAGTAAAGTTATGAAGACCGGTTTTATTACTCTTTTATTTGCATTCATGGCTGTTACTCTGACAGCACAGACCCAAAAAATCGGTTTTATAGATTCTGAGTTTATTTTGAGCAAAATTCCTGAATACACAGGCTTATCTGACAGAATGAATGTGCTTTCTCAGCAATGGAAAAAAGAGTTGGATGAAATGCAAAAAGAAGTGGATGAACTTCAAAAGGATTATGACGGGAAAGCCATTTTATTTACGGAAGAAGTGAAGCAACAAAAACTCAAAGAAATTGAAGCAAAAAAACAAAAAATTGATCAGTTCAGAACGGCTAAATATGGTCCGACAGGTGAATATTTTAAAAAACAGCAAGAATTAATAGAACCCTTGCAGCAACGAATTCTTGAAGCCGTTTCAAAAATTGCTGCACGCGATAATTATGATTTTATATTCGACAGAACCGGAGATTATTTGTTTTTATTTACTAAACCACAATGGAATCTCAGCGAAGACGTTCTCTATGAATTGGGGATTGAACTGGACGAAACAGGGAACTAACATTTTGTATATTTTAACTAAAACCAAACACCTACTATGATTAAACGCTTTACTAGTATCACGGTCCTTTTTGCAGTGGCTTTTTTTGTGCATAATGTTGATGCACAATCCATAAAAGTTGGATATGCCAATCCTGACATGATTATCGGTCAACTGCCCGAATTCACAACCATTCAAAATGAATTACAAGCATTAGCTCAAAAAAGAGAAGCTGAAGTAGCTGTAAAGCGTGATTCATTAGCCGGTGTATTTCAAAAATATCAGCAGGTAGCGGCTACTTTAAGCCCACAACAAAATGAGCAGGAGCAAACCAAACTACAGGCTATGAATGATGAATTGCAGGAAATGGGGAATTCTGCTCGCCTCGAATTGCAACGTAAACAAGCTGAGTTATTTCAGCCTCTTTATGCTAAAGTTCAACAAGCTATTCAGGATGTTGCTAAAGAACTCTCACTTGATTTTGTGTTTAACAGCACAACAAGTAATGGCGATGCTATCATTTTATTTGTTGATGAGGCTCAACGTACCCAGTTAGACATCACTGAAAAAGTAATTGCAAAAATCACTAAGAAATAATCGAAACATGAAAAAACTCGTACTAATCCTCGCTTTATTCTGTGTTGCTTTAGTTGATGTTCAATCTACTTTAGCTCAAGAATTAAAAATCGCTTACGTTGACCCTAACTCAATCTTGGCAAAAATGCCTGAAATGGCTGCCGTAGATCGTAAGCTCAAAAACTTTATGGAGAAAAAACAAAAAGAGTTTGCTGATAAAGAAGTTTCTTTCCGTGAGCAAATGGAAGCTTATGAGCAAAAACGTGCCGTTATTTCAGAAGAAGCTCGCGCCCGTGAAGAAGCTCGCCTAGGTCAATTAAGAAACGAATTATTAGCGTTCGACCAACAGTATCAACAAGAAATGCAGCAAAAACAAGCTGAGTTCGTAGGTCCTCTTTACAAACAAATTCAGGATGCTATTACTGCTGTTGCCAAGGAAAATAAAATTACATACGTGTTTAACACCACTACAAGTACCGGCGATTACATCTTGTTGTATGCTTCAGATGATGCGCAGCAAAAATATAACATCACCGAAAAAGTGATTGCAAAATTAGGCATGTAATCAACCCTGATTTTTTTGAAAAGCGAAGGCCACACACCTTCGCTTTTTTTTTGATTAAAGTTTGCTAAAAATGCCCCAAAAGCTTCAAGAGGAAGCAAAAAAACACTAATATCCCTCTAAAAAATTGAAATTGATATGCCATTTATTACGTTTGGTCCGAACAGCGAAAACATCCGTGCAAACACCATTTATTGTCTAGGTCGGAATTATGCAGAGCATGCTCGTGAGCTGAATAACCCGGTGCCTTCAAAACCCATGGTGTTTTTAAAACCAAATTCTGCCTTGGAACTTACAGATGGAGTGATAGAACTTCCGGCAGAAAGTAACGATGTGCATCATGAGGTTGAATTGGTGATTCTGATTGGAAAAAAAGGAAAATCTATACCCAAAGAACAAGCTTGGGAATTTGTAAAAGGGGTTGGTATCGGAATTGATTTCACAGCAAGAGATATTCAGCAACAGGCAAAAGAGAAAGGTCATCCGTGGACTCTTGCCAAGGGGTTTCACACATTTGCGCCGGTTAGCCATTTTTTGCCCTTTTTACAACCAGCGTCTCATCAGGTTTTCGAGTTGGAACTCCACATAAATGGTCAGAAAAAACAACACGGTTTTACCTCGGATATGATATTCACCATACCTGAAATAGTAGCATATATATCACATTTTTCAACTTTACAGGAAGGGGATTTGATTTTTACGGGTACACCGGAAGGAGTTGGTCCCGTAAAATCCGGCGATGTGCTTACCGCTAGCTTGAATAAAGGATTACTGGAACTAAATCTAACAGTGGCATAATTCGTTTTGACGCACCTAAGGTTCTTTCTGATTGATCTTATTGTTTTTTTGTTATGTTCTGTTCTTCAAACACAAGCGCAGGAAAGGTTTAACCCGCAAAACGCCCATTATCTTTGGCCAACTGATGCATCCCGATTTGCTTCAGCATCTTTTGGAGAAACTCGTTCAGCGCATTTTCATGCCGCTTTAGATGTAAAAACTTGGGGACGAATTGGGTTTAAGCTTTTTGCCACTCGTGATGGTATTTTACACCGCGTAGCACGTGGACCGTTTGGATATGGCAATGTTATTTATCTGAAACACGATGATGGTTCATTTTCGGTATATGCGCATATGGATCGTTTTACACCGTCTCTCGATCGCTTGGTTGATTCATTGCGATGGGAAAAGCGGGTTTTTGTGTTTGATGAAAACATGGAACGTTACCAAATTCGATACAAACAAGGTCAGTTGATTGGTTACACGGGAGAATCAGGGGCTGGACCGCCTCATTTACATTTTGAGCTTCGCACACCCACAGAAAGTCCATTTAACCCCTTAATAACTTCCATTGGCATTCGGGATAAAGTGCCACCGGCTTTTTCAGCTTTGGCAATAGAACCACTTGATGCTTCGGCTAGTATTCAGGGTGAAAAACGCATTTTTGTTAAAAATCCTCGACGAGTGGGGAAAAACGTAGACTTTGGAACAATTGATGTTACAGGACAAGTCGGTTTAGCTGTTGACGCTTTCGATCAAGCGAACGAGGTAGCCAATGTATATGCCGTGTATGAATTGGAATTAAAAGTGAATGATGAAATTCTCTTTCACTCAAAAATCGACAGTTTTTCGTATGAACAGTCCCGCCAAATGTTTTTGGATAGAGTGTATGGGTTGTTAAAATCACAAAACCGGGGATTTCAACGGTTATACAGGCACGATGGTAACACCTTACCTTTTTACCTAACTGCGAAACCTGAAGCCAAATTAAATCTTCCTGTTGGGATTCATTCATTTGAAATAACAGCTCGTGATTTTTATCAAAATGAAACAAAAGCGTATGGCAAATTGCGAGTAAAGGAAGCTGCTGAATTACCTGAAACAATAAAAAAAGTGGTTTATAAACCTTTCATACTTGGAGAATCTGCATTTCCTAGTTCGTTTTCAGAATGGGATTGGCAAAATGATTGGGTAAAACCAGTTTCAAAGACATCAGAAACAGCACGTATTCGAACCTATCCATTTAGTTTTGATGGATTTGAGCAAGAAATCCACATAGAAAATGAAAAAAATCAGGTGGTTGATCTCAGAAAAGCGGGTTCAGTTCTTCTCTCCACGCAACACGAAAGCACTCTTTTGCACCGAATTGTACCCGGAAAACGTACAACGATTATTACGCCTGATCAATTTTTAAGAGTTCAGTTTGGCGAAAAAGCTGTTTACGATACTCTTTCGCTTTCCGTTGGTTATTATCGGGATTCAACCTTAAATGAATGGTTGATTTACATCCTACCTGAACAAGAACCACTACAACGAGGTTATGAACTTCAATTTTTGGTATCTGATGAGATTCGATACCCCGAGAAAACGGCATTTTATCAATACAATGCACGAACCGGAAGGTTAGATTATGCCTCAACACGATTTCAAAATCAACAAATTTCAGCACGTTTGCGTGAGTTTGGGGTGTATCGGATGCTTGCAGATACGGTTGGGCCTGAACTCAGTAGCCCTAAACTTACTCGCAAATCAGGAGGAAAATGGACCGTTTACGTGAAAGGGAAAGACAACCTTTCAGGTATCGATTACTACAAATCCAGATTTTGGGTAAATGACGAAGAAGGGATTCTAGAATATGACCCTGAATTAGACCGAATTGTGTATTATCATCCCAAATTCCAACCCAAAAAAAATAATAAAGTCGTGTTGGAGGTGTATGATGCCGAAGGCAACAAAACGGTTAAAACATTTTGGCTTCGTCGTTAGCCTGCTTTTTTTACTTTATCATTGTGCAAATACACAACAAGGATGGGTAGATACAGGTGCTCTTGATACCTACGTGCCCGGATTGCCCAATTTTACGATTGGCGCTGTTGGAAAATACGATTCACCGGAGTCTCCCGAGTTAGAAATTTATATTTCCATTCCCTACAATTCGTTGATTTTTCTGAAAAAAGAGGGGGAAGTATTCGAATCACAGATTGATGTTTCTGTTTGGCTGAGTTCCGGATCAAAAGGTAACGGTTTTAACCGGCAGATAACGGCACAGCGCACGCTTCGTGTGAATAATTATGAGGAAACCCAATCCCGCAAAGAACTCAATATCAATCAAACGATTTCGTTGAGCCCCGGTGAATACATCGTGCATACTCGTGTAGAAGACCGAATTTCAGGTAAACAAGCTACTCGAGCCTTGGAAGCTGTAATTCCTGACCCCAAGAGTGCATCAGTAACTACGGCAAATTGGCAACTTTTTGGAAAAAAATCAGGTGGTGAGGTACACGAGCCTGTGTTAACCTATCACATTTCAGAAGATGTTCGTGATTTAATCGGCAGTATTCAGGTTGTGATGTTGGAAAAGCTTGAACAACATGGATTTAGGGTAAAGTTGATTCAATTTAAATCAGATACAAGTATTGCCCGGGTTCCGCATTACGTAACTCCAATTCGTACAAGTTTAGAGTATCGAGGAATTGATTATTCCGTGGCGGATACCTCACTTTTACGGTATCGATTGGTTGACGAAGGCAATGGCACCATCACCATTCGAGTATTCTTACCGAATTTGCAACCCGGAAATTATCGCTTGATGTTGGAAGGTAAAACTACGACAGGTGATGCAGAACTGTCTAAATCGCGCGATTTTTCGGTACGTAAAAGTGGATTTCCCCGCATTGAACGAGTTGATGAATTACTTTGTGCCTTATCGTACATAGCTACCCCGGCTGACCTAAAACGCTTTGAAAAAGCAAAAGAATCAGGTAAGTACAGAGACGCGTTTAATCAGTTTTGGGTTTCCTTATTTGAGGATAAGCAAAAAGCAAATTACGTCATGCAATCGTATTTCACCCGAATTGAAGAAGCTAATTTGATGTTCTCTTCGCATAAAGAAGGCTGGAAATCCGATCCGGGTATGATTTACATCCTTTTTGGGGCACCCAATGCTTTCGAAAATAATGCTGATGGAATCGTTTGGTCGTATTCAACCTCGGGCAACGATGCTTCTCGTATTTTTTTCTTTAGAAGAATTCGTCCACAGGCCGGAACAAGCCCGTTTGTTCACTATTTACTTGAGCGAAATTTAAACTACGAATTTACCTTTCAACAAGCCGTTGAAGATTGGCGCTCAGGTCGAGTTTTATATCGTTAAGCACTTGATTTGAGCTCAGAGTAGTTAAATTTATGCTAAAATTTACATAAGGTGTTGAGATTAACTTTGTATGATACAAGTACGCGCGGAGTTTTGTGAATGAGTAAGTTCAATATGAATAAAAGCTTACTTCTTTAAAATTGAGTCCTTAAGCTGGATTTATATGTATTACTTTAGGCTTACGAGAAAGCAGGCTTTAAGCCCAACACCCTATTTACTGCATATGAATAGATTATTGTAATGGAATCGGAACAATCAAAAAAAAAGCACAGACAACTCATCTGTGCTTTCACATAAATTCAGAAAGTAGATTAGATGTAGGCGATACAACCAATTTCCACTAAAGCATTTTTGGGAAGAGTTTTTACGGCAACGGTTTCTCGTGCAGGTGGATTATTAGGGAATCGTTTTCCATAAATTTCATTAACCGTAGCAAAATCAGCCATATCGGCCAAAAAAATCGTGCATTTTATCACTTTAGAAAAAGAAGAACCGGCTTCATGCAAAACGGCTTCTAAATTTTTCATGACTTGTTCAGCTTGTTCAGCAACTGTGGAGCCGGAAAAATCATTGGTTAAGGGATTTAAGCCAATCTGACCGGAACAATAGACAATTCCATTATACACTACGGCTTGAGAGTAAGGTCCTAAGGCCTTTGGAGCGTTATCGGAATGAATGATGTGAGCTGACATACGAATAATCCTTTTCGTTTTTTGAGGTGATTTGAGAATAAAAATCGTTTACGTGAAAGAAGAACAATTCGGGGTGTTCGGTCATTGGTGCGTGTCCACAGGCATCCAACCAAACTAAACGTGAAGCGGCTAATTCTTCATGAAAAACGTAGGCTACCTCAGGCGGTGTAATAACATCGTCTTTTCCCCAAATGAGTAGTGCATCGCAACGTATTTCATGTAAACGGTTAACAAGTTGCGTTTTTTTTGAATTTCGTGCCAATCTCAACAAACGAATCAACTGATGATGATGAACCAAAACCTGATGAATTTCATCTACATAGGTATCGTCGAGTTCATAATTAAAAAACACTTCCTTTATACGATCCTTTAAGTACATTTTACAGTGTCTTTTAGGGGAACTGCATCCAAACTCCTGTTCACCGATTCCGGCACTTCCCGTTAACACCAAACTGCTTACCCGATCAGGATGGTCTAAGCTCATCAATAAAGCTAATTGTCCGCCAAGTGAATTTCCAATTAGGTGCACCGGTTCAAAAAGATTCAAATCATTCAAAAATTGAAGCGTGTGTATTCGCAAATCGTTCAGGTCTTGAAATCCCTCGGTGTTAAATAGCGGAAAAAAAGGCATCACCACACGGAACTTAGCCTTTAACTGCTGAATAACGGATTCGAAATTGCTTAAACCTCCAAAAAGGCCATGCAAAATCACAACCGTTTCGCTTCCTTCAAAAGGGAGGCCGGTATCAAGATAGGGAAGGGAGTGAGTGCTAATAAATCGGTTTTCAGCCTGATTAGTCATGCGGCAAAAATAGGCAATTTGTACTGCGAACTAAAACGAATATGCATTTTAAATACATCTGCAAGCGCTTTTTTGCTTTCCTATTGATATTTAAGGCTTAATATTGAAGGTTATGTTTGGGTTGAGTACCTTTAGCGGTCAAAATTAACTTAAAATTGTCGTCTTAATTATCATGAAAACATTGATATCAAAAAGCGGGATTCTTTTAGCGGTTGTACTTTTTGTTACGGCTTGTGTAGGATCCGACCCCAACGTAGAACAAGCTAAGTTGGAATTAAAAAATGGAGAATTTGATAAAGCGGTTGCTTCTTTGGATAAAGCGATTGAGACTAACAACGGTAATGCTCAGGCACACACCTTAAAAGGGGATGTTCTCATGGAGCAAGCTCAACGTAAAGCCAATCCTGCAGATCGATTATCATTATACGAAGGGATGGTTTCATCATACAAAACCGCTCAAACGATTTACGATACCACCAATCAAAAACCCCAAGCTGAAATTTTAAATCTAAAAATTCAAAATGCTTGGGCAAACGAGCACAACGGCGGCGTTCGTTTAGTTGCAATTGAAGGTACGCCAACTCCTGAAGCTCTAAAAAAAGCAGAAGCGCATTTAACTAATGCCACGGTTATTCAACCTGATTCGATTGTTTCTTTCGAAATCTTAGCAGAAGTGTATTACATGGATAATAACTTACCCAAAGCCATCGAATACATGCAGATTTCTATCGATAAACAAGAAAAACCAGAAGTGAACCGCTTTTTGCGTTTAGCGGCATTCCACGAAGCTGCCGGTAATCAAGCTGAAATTATAGCAACCTTAAAAGCAGCGCAAGGTCTTTATCCTGAAAACCTCGACATCGTTCAAAGTTTAGCTAATGCGTATCTCTCAGCCGGCGAAACCGAAAATGCGTTGGCAACCGTGAAAACTTTGATTGAAGCTGAACCGGAAAATGCACAATATCGCTTGGTGTACGGAACTCAGATTTACTCAACTACAGAATTACTTTCTACTGAGTTAGAGTCTAACTTTGAGTTACTTTCTGTGTTGAAAAAAGACTTGAAGTCAACCAAAGACAAAAAACAAGCTGCAAAAATTAAAGCTGAATTAGATAGCCTCACAAAAGCTGATGACGCGTTAAAAACTCGTATCAACGAACTTACCGACGAAGCCATGTTCCACTTGAAAAAAGTGATTGAGTTACGTCCTGATGATGCTCCTGCTAACTTTACCTTAGGGGTTATTCTTCAAAACAAAGCTGCCGGTATTTTCAAAGAACGTGATATGACCGACGATAACAAAAAAGCTGGTGAGCTTGATGAATTAGCAAAAGAGACCTTAAAAGAAGCTCTTCCATACTACGAAAAAGCAACAGAATTAAAACCTGATGAAAAAGATTACTGGATGACTTTGTTCCGTGTTTACACTACCTTAGGCATGACCGACAAAGCTCAAGTAGCAATGGAAAAAGCAGGAATTTAATCTCCAAGATTCTATGAGTCTTATTTCTTTCACCCGAGCTGTGGCTTTGTCCACACTCGGGTTTTTTATTTCGTGTAGTACGCCCCAAGAGTACCAAACGATGGCTGAACAACTCAATGCCAAAAAGTATTCGAATGCCGTACAAACAGTAGAAAACGTGCTTAAAAAGAAACCCAAAGACCCGGAAGCACGCTATTATCATACCTTTACATTGAATGAATGGGCGCGAAACACCACATTAACGTACGAGCGCTACCCGATTTATGAACGCTTCATGGAGTCATTTTTTATAGCTGATTCTATTTGGACAAAAGACAAGCGAAGAGGAAGCTTGCGCAAGTTGCATGAAGTTCGTTTAGAAGCCTGGACTCGCGAATACAACGAAACCGTTCGCTTAACCGAAGCAAACCGAACAGATAAAGTATCTGATTGGTTGGCAGTATTTGAGGCAACAGAAAATGCTCAACTCTTAAATCCTGATTCTACACAAGTGATTCCGGCACAATTGGAGTCTCTTATAAAAATGGATGATTGGATTGGTGTTGATTCCGTGATTGCTGTGCATGACTCGAAATTAAAAGCACAACCTTGGTTCGAAGCTCGAAAGATTCAATCAGCGCTGCACAAAGGGGATATTCGAGGCGCTGAATCTATCTTAAGTTCATCTCAAAACTGGAACTCGCCCAACGACTTCACGGCATTAATCTTGAGTGATGAACAAAATTTAGACACCTTGATTCATCATCTTGGAAAATATTTACCTCAGGGAAAACCCGGACGTGCGTTTTATTTGTTAACAGCCCACACCTTCTGGAAAACCTTGGAATCCGACCACTTTGTGGATACCACACAATTGCATCTGTTCTACAAAAATTTGAGCATCAAAAACGAACAATGGGAATCCGATTCCCTGTTTTTATTAAAAAAAGCAAGCATTATTGATAAAGCCCTGAGTTCCATTCCAGCAAACAGCCTCGATCCCTATCTCACACACACCAAAGCTATTTTATTTACCAATATTGCCTCCAAAATTATTGAGCACGAACGAGAAGAGGGCATTCAAAACGAAATTGCACAAGGTCAGGCAGAATATTATTTTAAAAAAGCAGCACCTGAATTGAATTTGATGATTTATCAATTCAATGAAAATGCACTTGAAAATGCCAAAACTCTCATCCAAATTTACGATTGGCTCGATGAGCCCTATCGCGCTGATGAACTTCGAAAAGAATTTAATTTAAAATAAGGCTTAGATTCACTGTATGAAATTAAACACCAAAACTATCCACGCCGGACAAAAAGCGGAAGAAACCTCCGGTGCCGTAATGCCACCGATTTTTCAAACTTCAACGTACGCACAGGAATCACCCGGAGTGCATAAGGGTCATGAATATGCCCGAGTGACTAACCCAACGCGTCATGCCCTGGAAGCACTGCTAGCGGGACTAGAAAACGCCGAGTACTGTGCTGCTTTTGGTAGTGGTTGTGGTGCGATGGATGCAGTGATGAAAACCTTGCGTCCCGGCGACCATGTGATTGCTTCAAATGACTTATATGGTGGTTCGTATCGCTTGTTTACTAAAGTGTTTGAGCCTTTTGGCATTCAGTACTCGTTTGTGGATATGACCAATTTATCCCAAGTTGAACAGGCCGTAAAATCTAACACCAAGTTAATTTGGATTGAAACCCCAACCAATCCTTTACTTTCCATCGTGGATATAAAAGGTGTAGTTGCCATTGCTAAAAAATCAGGCATTTTTACAATAGTGGATAACACGTTTGCATCACCGTATTTGCAGCGCCCGCTCGATCTAGGGGTTGATGCCGTAGTGCATTCAACTACAAAATATATTGGGGGGCATAGTGATGTAGTGGGCGGTGCTGTGCTAAGTAACGATACTAAATTCATGGAAGACATTCGTTTTCAAGTGAAAACAACGGGCGCAATTCCTGGACCGATGGATTGTTATTTGTTACTTCGTGGGGTTAAAACTTTGGCTTTACGCGTTCAACGAAGCTGCGAAAATGCCCAAAAAATAGTGGATTATTTGATTAAGCATCCTAAAGTAGCACACGTGAATTATCCCGGATTGAAATCACATAAAGGTCACGAGATTGCAAAAGCACAAATGGATGATTTTGGTGCGATGATTTCCTTTTCGTTGAAGGATGATTCCCTCGAAAAAGCTTTCACATTTATGAGTAATACACATTTGTTTACCTTAGCCGAAAGTTTAGGTGGCGTTGAATCCTTGATATCTCATCCTGCTTCCATGACTCATGCGTCAATTCCAAAAGAAGTTCGTGAAGCTGCCGGTTTGCGTGACTCTTTGATTCGTTTAAGTGTTGGGATTGAAGATGCCGATGATTTAATCGAAGACTTGGAAAAAGCGTTTGAAAAGGTCTAAGGTTTAAGTTTTAAGGAGTCAGGAAAAGGTGTAAAGGTTTAGAGGTTAAAAGGTTTAAAGTTGCTTCGACATTCGACGCTTCTAGCCTCTAACATCAAACTTTTAGCTTTTATTAATTTGTGTTCATTGCTCCTTTGAGATTTAAATCAGCCATCAGCCATCAGCCATCAACAATCAACAATCAACAATCAGCAATCAGCAATCAGCCATCAGCCATCCGAAACCGAGCGTAGCGAAATCCGAAATCCGAAATTACATAGAGCCCTGATAGTTATCGCGATACTCGCTTCGGTTTGGGCGTGTTCGAATCCGTTTGCGCCATCTTACAAAGAAGGGGACAGTATTGAAAATCCTTTGGGCGATCCACTCACAATTGATGGGTTTTATACACGATTTCAAAATGCTTATCGTCTGCGTGACACCACCTTATATGGTCCGCTCATTCATCCGGCGTTTACGTTTACCTTTCGGAATTTTGAACAAAATGTGGATGTTTCGTGGGGACGTGTGGAAGAGCTCATCAGTACCGGAAATCTGTTTCAATATTCACGTGAAATTGACCTAACCTGGAATAATATTATTGTACAATTAGATAATGGGGAAGGTACTGAAGTACAAATTATTCGCCGATTCGACCTGATTGTCTCTCTAGAAGGTTCTGATGTAATTCGAACCGATGGCTCTGCCAATTTTGTGCTACAGCGACCTGATACGTTAAGTCCTTGGCAGCTCATTCGTTGGCGCGACCAATCTGATTTGTAAATAAGGTATAAGTTGTTAGGTTTTGGGTTTTAGGAAAAAATGAAAAGTTGTAGAGGTTAAGAGGTTAAGAGGTTAAGAGGTTAAGAGGTTAAGAGGTTAAGAGTTGTAGAGTTTTTCCCATGGATAGCTGTAAGTACAGCAAATGTTCGTCATGTTTGACCCTTTTAGGCGTCTCCGTGGTTACTGTCATTCCGGTGCAGACCGGAATCTGGGCCGCAATTACCAACGCATTCGAGCAAAACGAGCATCCCGTTAGGACTGTATGTAAGCGCTACCCAAGTGAAGCGAAAAGCTGTCATGCCTGATCTGTTCAGGTATCTCCAACAATTTACCAACTTCCCCGAGCGAAGCGAACCTGCAACAAATCCCTAAACCGCACCTAAAAAACTTCGTTAAAAAATAAGTCTTCATTAACTGAAAATAGGTATCTTACTCAAGTGCTTGCATGAGCTTTAGGATGGATGAGCTTGGAGTTTACCGCCTGAAAATGCATGGTTTGCATCATAAATAGTGAAGAAATGAGGTTCGTAGATGTTTGTAAAACTCAATACATGGAGCGTTGTGAGAGCGCATGCCACCCCCGTGATTCTTTCTGAAATAAAGTGGACCGAACTAAAAGGATTTTCTCTTTTTATAAGCAAAAAACTCATTCTTCATTATAGCTTGGATCATTCCCTAAATGGCTACAAGCACCATAAAACACACAAAAAACCTTAACAAAAAAGAAAAACATGATACCTAAACAAAGAAGTTTTTTGAGTTCTATCCAATCCTCAAAAAAAATGCTAAATGTTTTCTTAATAGCTTTTATAGGAACTACTTGCTCCCTATTTACAGATGAAAATGATGAACAATATACCCCATTTACTTATTACAAAGATGGCTCAGTTATGCATTATGCAAGTAGTAAATATTTTGCCATTGCCTTCGATTGGTCTTATTCTGATGAAAAGGTGGACTCGATTTTAGCTTCTTACCATTTAGTGGCAGAAAGAAAAATATGGGATAATGCATGGACTGTTTACAGTAGTACGGGACGTCATGCAAGTGAATTTTATACCACCTATAAACGGCCAGCAACTACATTGGGCGATTCCAGTTTTGTGGAATATGCTTTACCTCGTATTAAAAATGAAGATGCTATGTCTAAAAAGGGAGTCTATGCGCATTTAACGAATTTGTTTAGCATAGACTCGTTTGGGGATAGTTCAGCTACTGAGTTTGTTGAAAAAAATATTCCTAATCAAGAATTAAGGATGGAATTTTGGAATAAACTATATGCCTTTTTTAGTTATTCGGCAAATTTAAAAAATGAAGCGGGCGTAAATCATCAACAGATATTAAATTTGGCGTATAATTTCGATGACAGTTTACGAGTCGAATTTGGAGAAAATGTTCAAGTAGATGCTTACGGAAGTAACGAACCCTTATTAGCCAATAAGTGGCAAATTAATAAATCCGAAATTGATAAAGCATGGGATATCACAAAAGGGATAGCCAGTACTAAACTTGCAGTAATTGATAATTCTATTGATACCCGTCATCCAGATTTTGGACAGTCTATAATTGCAAAGGCCAACTTTACTCCGAATGGTTTTCCAAATGATCCATTAGGAACGCCTAACCAATCGCATCATGGCACATCAGTATTAGGCTTAATGGCATCACAGCATAACAGTTCAATGGGTGTAAAAGGAGTTGCTCCAAACGCAAGCTTTGTGGCAATTAAAGGGACATATACAGAAAACAACTCGACTCAAATAATCTATAGAAATATTAAAGAATCCTTTGATTTTTCATCTGTAAATAATGTTGATGTAGTAAATAATAGTTATGGGTTATATTCATCTTATGCAGGTGATCCTACCTCTTTGAATCAATCCATTAACAATTTGATATCCAATGGGCGAAATGGTAAAGGAGCGGCTGTTGTATTTGCCAGTGGTAACGCAGGCACTTTAGATAATTCACCTGTACAAATTGGTGGTCAAATTCCAACCAACACCATTAATGTAGGATCAACGAATCAGTTAGATCAACGCTGGAATTACAGTAACGGGAATATTTTTGTTCATATTGCAGCGCCTTCAGGAAATATTGGGCAAAACGGTGATATGACCACATTAGATGGCATGGGAAGTTTAGGCTATGAAAATGGTGATTATAACACAGGATTTGGTGGAACTAGTGCAGCAGCCCCTCTTGTATCGGGTACAATTGGGTTGATGTTGGCCGTAAATCCAAACTTAACATTGAGCGAAATCGAAACCATATTGGCAAATACGGCAGATAAAGTGGGTGGGTATAACTACAATGCAAACTACAAACCTGGACACTCATACGAATTAGGTTATGGAAGACTCAATGCTTATAAAGCTGTAAAAGAGGCTATTGAAAACAAAATAACAGATAACATATACAGTTCGAATGCGCAAATTAATGAAGTGACATTAC
>CAZIQX010000013.1:28421-30193 GCA_964541325.1 uncultured Chitinophagales bacterium
CGAGATGATGTTCAATTAAACGGCACCCGTATTGATATCCTATCCGGTGGGGAATTAGTCTTTGATGAAAATGCTCAAGTTTCATTAGATGTACTAGCAACTGTTTACAATTATGGTAAAATTACAGTACCTAATGGCGCTCAAATCAACCTCAAAAACATGACCAATTACTCAAGTAGTGAGTTGTTGGTATCGGGTACAGGTTCAAAACCGGTGGTGTTTAATTTTAAACCCAATGGTAATCTTACTGTCCAAGGAAAAACCACCATAAAGCACACCCACTTTCAAAAAGCCAGCAGTAGTAATTTTAACTATGTTTCGTTATCGGGTTCGGCTTCTAAAACTCTTGAGCAGGTTTCCATAAGTGGTAGTCAATATGGTCTATTAGTCAATAACGTACCTTCGCAGGCCTTAACGTTAACGAACGTGAGTGGGTCGAATAATAATTATTCTACGATTAAAGCCACGAATTCGAGCATCACGGTGAATGGGTTTACCTCGCAGGACGCCCAAGCCCAAGACGCCCTGAGCGCTTACACCAATTCATCGGTACATGTAGAAGGTCATTTTACCGCCTATGACCATCTCATTGGTATTCGTTCGGCGTATTCGTCTATGGTAACGGCCGATCAAGATGTGCAAATTTCGATTAGTTTAAATACCCGGGGAATTCATGCTTACGCCTCCTCGACGGTATTTTTAGCAACTACCTTGCATGAACTAGTCGTAACCGGAAATACACGTCAGGACCTTATGTATGGCCTAAATCCGTTTGATGTCTATGCCGTGGATGGAAGTACCATTAATCTTTTTGGCGTTGCCGATCCGACTGCGATTACACAGTATAAGGATGCCACATCTAGTATTCGATTGCGTACGCCCATAGGCGGTACAGGTCCCATCCAACTCTCTCGGGACCAATCGGTTACCGATCGTTTGGAATCCGCTCGGCCTCAATCCTTTGCCAGTAAAGAGGCGTTTATGCAGGCCTATTATGAGGCTAAACGAGAAAAACGAACGAACGATTTCAAGAATCTGCTGAAAGCCAACCGGATGAACTCCCGCCACGAGATCCGTTCCAAAGCCCAAGCGTTGCAGCACTTGAATGCGGCTCAGGAAGGTGATTTCACATGGGTTGATGACTATCCCAAACGCGCAAAGCTGCGTTCTTATACCGAGGAAGATGAACGTATGTTGGCAGAACAACTCTTGTACTACTACCTCAATCAAGCCCCCGATGCCGACCAAGCCGCATATTGGTTGGAACAGCTCAGCGACCTAGGTCATGATGGAATCGAAAGTGGATTGTTCCAGGTCTTATATGATGCGGCAGCCTTTCCGGAAGCCTCCACCTCGAGTGGTGAAGACGTGCAAGCGGTTGTTAACCCAACCGAATCAGGAGTGGTACAAGCCTATCCGAATCCGTTTAACCCAGCCACAGTACTTCAGTTTACCCTTAAAACCAAAGCGAATGTGCGCATTCAGGTATATGATATAACCGGACGCTTGGTGCAAACCCTAACGGATGCTCCGTGGCAATCGGGTACTCATTCGGTATCGTTTGACGCTAGCCGATTGGCAAGTGGGGTGTATCTGGCACGCACGCAAATCCTGGAAAATGGAAAACTGGTGAATCAAACGGTAACGAAACTGTTGCTGGTGAAGTAAGTGTTAACAGGACAAACAGCCCCGAAGGCATTCGGGGCTGTTTGTACTCATGTTGGCGAGGGCGAAGCCCGAGCCAACAAAGCATGAGGGAGTGCAGCGGTAGC
>CAZIQX010000014.1:0-2987 GCA_964541325.1 uncultured Chitinophagales bacterium
GCTCTCTGATTCATGAACTCTTCTTTGACTTCATTATTCCCAACTTATAATCCTGAACTTAGCGATAGTTTAAAAAATGCACTCGCCCATGATTATCGACGCACAGATCGCTTTATGTTGCGCATTCAGCTATTTTTGTGGATAGCTTTTTCTACAGCGGGTGCTTACACGCATAATTTGTATGTTTTTGGCTTTTTGAGTACAGGGTTAGTAACTCTTATTTTATGGCTTGGGTATCGCTTTTCTCCCGGTTCAGCTGTTTCTAGAAGCTTAATCGCTGCCGGATTTATGGTAGATAGTGCCATTTTAATTCAAATGCATTTTGGATTAATCGAAATGCACTTTCTCATCTTTGTTTTGATGGCTGTTTTAATTTTGTACAAAGATATTTTACCCCTAATTGTCGCTACTATTGTTGTTTACGTGCATCACGTAGGGTTCAGTTATCTGCAAGAAATAGATTATCGACTTTTCGATACTCCTTTGATGGTATTCAATTATGGCTGTGGATTTGGAATAGTAATGCTACATGCCATTTTTGTGATTGGAGAGCTTGTTGCTGGAAGTATTATCGTACTCCGCTTAACCGAACAATTTATGCGAATCTCCGACCTCGAAGTCATTGTGGCGGAACTCACAAATATCTCAGAGGAAACCCAACAAGCAGCAACAGAACTCAACGATTCGAGTGCAACCATTGCCGACGGTGCCTACAAACAATCGGATTATTTAAATGATATTCGCGAACGTTTAAATGCTATCCTTTCAGCTGTAACTCATTATCTGCAAACAACGCATCAAGCGGGTGAAATGACCGGCAAAGCTTCGCACTCGGTGCATCAATTGCATAGTGCATTAAATGAGATCAACAATTCGTCTAAAAATATATCCGGAATTATTAAAACGATTGATAGTATTGCTTTTCAGACCAACATTTTATCATTAAATGCGGCCGTGGAAGCTGCTCGCGCCGGTGAGGCAGGAAAAGGCTTTGCTGTTGTTTCGGAAGAAGTGCGTAATCTTTCTCAATTAACCTCGAGTGCAGCACTGGATATTGAAAAGAAAATCCGCGACAATATCACAAAAACGGAATCGGTTGTTGGTTTACTCGAAGATTTGGTTACCATATTCGACGAACTCGAAACTGGTATTCGGAGCGTTGAAACTCTTAGTGGTCAGCAAAAAGTTCAAATTGAGGAAATCAATGAACGTGCCCAAGAAATTGATCAAATTATTGTGAGTAACTCCGTGCTTTCACTTCAACACAAAGAATCAGCGAAAGAATTACTCGAACAGGTTGACAGACAACGCGATGTAGTGGCACAACTTTCTGAAAAATTTCGACTGAATTAAGTTTTAATCCGATAATTATTTCTAAAGCGATAAAAATTTCACAAACAAAAAGAGCCGTCATGTCACTGACGGCCCTTAACTTGAGCTTAGCTTGTTTGTTTGAGAAGCTGTTAGTTTGATTAGAAGCTAATTACTGCCTCAACTACGAATCCGTTGAATTTGGCACCGTCGAAACGACCGGTGAAACCACTACCATCGTAGCTTTGAGTTACGTATTCAATTTTTGTGAGTACGTTATCGGTCATAAACCAACCGCCACCGATATTGATACGACTTACATCATATTCCATTTCTGTATTGTTAGCATAGGTATTACCCGTAACTGAATTATAACGACCGCCAAGGTAGAAGTTTTCTGTATGTCCGAATAAACCGAAGCGATAGAGTAATTCAGCACCAAGTTGAGTAAAGGCACCACCAACAGCATCACCATTTGAACTTTTCTCAATCACACCAAAGAACTCTAATCCTTGATATTTAACGAATGGGTTAATTTGGAATGCAGTGTGGTAATCAAAATCTGGGTTGAAACGCCCGCTAAAGTCATTTTTATTATCAGATGCAGCTGGAGAATCTACATTAAAGTCGAGAACACGGTAGTAACGTGAACCGGCACGGTCGCCACCATAGAGGTAATCACGAGTACCACCTTTAGTTGAATTATAAATCGAACCGGTTAAGCGAACACGAAGGTCTTCATTAATCTGACGGTCATAACCTAATTTTCCAAAAAGAGCAAAACCGTTATCTGTTCCAACCACGTTTTGGTTTAAACGACCGTTAGTCCATCCTAACACGAGCAAATAATCCGTGTATTGTACGGTTACTTCAGCGAAAGGCTCAGTGGAGAATGAATCCATGATGTAGTTTCCAACAAAAGGATTGAAGATTGCACGAGCGTTGTCAGATCTGCGGAAGTGTGTATCACCATAGTTATATTCATCCATACCTGCACGAATCGTGGTGTATTTCATTACATCAGCTAAAAAGCCTTCACTAATGAAATCGAGGTCATCAATTTGCATGTATCCACCTTTTACCCAAGCTTCGTTGTGGTGACGAGCAGATAAATAGGTTCTCATGTGTAAACGGGCACCTTTTGCCAATTGGATATCCATATTCAAGTTTGCAGATGGCAAGTTGAAATTGGTTCCTAAATCCGCCATGGTATCAGCTGGAGTGAGATTATTTTCGTGGCGCAGACCTTGTAATTGAAGGGCAAAATCGCCACCTACGCGAACAGTTAGTCCTTTAAATTCTTTTGCAGGAGCTTTTTTAGTTTCAAATACATTCAAACCTTGTTTGTCGTTGGTTCTGAAGAAGTCAATTTCAGGTTGTTGAGCGGTTGCTACTGTTACAGTGGCAAAACTGAGTGTTAAGGCGAAGAGTCGTGTGAGAGATTTCATAATTAATCCTCTATAATTGTTGTGTGATTGGTTTTTTATTAAAGTTGCGCTGTTGTTTGATTGCCCATGTGAAGATGAACATCAAACTCGATGGTAATGGCATCGCCTGTGCGGAGGGCACCGAGCATAAAACTAGGTGGTTTAATTCCGAAGTCAGACATTTTGAGATCTTTTGTTCCGGTAATTTGAACACCATCACCTTCTACTGGAAAAGCATTTGCTTTGATT
>CAZIQX010000014.1:2997-14240 GCA_964541325.1 uncultured Chitinophagales bacterium
TCGATTTCTAATTCTTTGCTGTTCCCGGCTATTTCAACACGGAACAGACCTACTACCTTCTGATTTTCTTTGTCAGCAGTAATTACTTTTACAAGATCAAATTTGATTTGTGGAAACTCTTTGGAATTCAGCGTTTTGTAGGCGTTTTTATCCATTTGCTCTTTTCCACTTTTTAAATCAGTTACATCAATAACACCTTTAAATGATTCTACCTGAACATCTTTACCATCCGTGTAAATAACCGCTAGTGCATCCATATCATTGGCTTTCATTTCCCAATCATGAACATTTGATGTTCCTTTTACAATGATAGAACTATTGTTCGCAGCTCTAAATTCTACGCGTTCGTAATTGAAGAAGCTAAGTAGGGTTATGAGTGTTATAATCGTTTTCATAATCATCTCCGTTTGTGTTGTGTTAAGGTCAAGTTTCATTTCTTGAATAAAGATAAAAGACTCCCAAATACTTAGCAAGTGCTATTTAAGATAAAAGATTCTTAATTCTATAACTTTTACAAAAAACAGCCAATACACTCCTTAATTGCTGTTTTTATCAATATTTTTTAAAAATAATTCGTATTAATGGTAGATATAGATGAAATTTTATGGATTAGCTTAAGAATTGTGCACGTATAGCAATACAAGTTCCTTTATTAAGCTCTGATGATATAGTATAAGTTGCTGATATTTTTTCACTAAACGACTTAAGTAGCTTCATCCCCAAACCACTTCCTTTTTCTTGATGTGTTCCTTTTTCGCTTTTTGCATTTCCTGTCTCTAACTCCTGAACTTTATTTGGTGACATTCCCACGCCAGAATCACAAACACAAACACTAAACGTTTCCCCTACGACATGATGTGAAATTCGTATTTCTCCAAACGCAGGCGTAAACTTGATGGCATTGGATAGAATATTTCGCAATAGAAGGCTTAAAATTCGCGGATCTGTTTGAACATAAGTCTCATTTTCCCCATTTATTTTCAACGCAATCTTTTTGATTTCAAGATGCGTTTGTAAAGGTTGTAGTACTTCTGACATCAACTCATCCAAGCGTACTTTTTCAGGCACAATTTCCAACTGATTGAGTTCACTCATGCCCCAATACACCAAATTATCAAGGAGTGTCATGGTTGTTTCAGCTGAGCCAAGTAAACGTTCTTTTACGTGTTGTTTAAAGGATGCTTCATGCTTGTTTTCTTCTAACAAAACATCCATAAACATGATCATATTACTCATCGGTCCCCGAATATCGTGACCAATTATCGAAAACAGTTGGTTTTTGGTTTGAATAACTTGTTCAAGATGCTCTTTTTGATTAGAAATCAATTCATTTTGATGAGCTAATAAATGGTTCAACTGTCTAACTCTTTTATTCCAACGCCACATCCAAATAATCATCACCAGCAATAAAAAACTTACAAAGCCAATCAAGACGTTTACTTGTTTTGTTTTCCGCTCTCTTTCAGCAGTTAAGGCTAATTCACGTTCACTCCTTGCCAGGTCTAAATCAGATTGAATGAGGGCCAATTCACGTTTTATTTCCAGATTTTTAAGGCTATCACTAATAAACTGACGTTTTAAGCTATAATTCAGGGCTTGCTTGTATTCTCCCTTTTTTTCGTGAACTAAAATCAGATAAGTTAAAGCCCGTAAACTTAATGTAGATTCATATAACTCAGTAGCTAATAGGTAAACATGTTTGGCCCAAGCCTCAATTTCACTCACATTTTGCTGATTTTCACTTATAAGTAATAAACGATACGCCGTTTGTAATTCCATATGTTTTTTTTCCGCTTGCCTGTTTAACTCAAACAAATTCAAAAAAATCTCTTTAGCCTTTTCCCACTCTTGTTGATCCAAATAAATAGTTGCCAAGTTACCATATAGAAAATTTTTATCCACATCGGATAAGTCGTCTGCAAAGCTTTTTAAAACCATATTCAAAACCAGCATTGCGTCTTCGATTTTACCCTGATGCAAATAAATGGAACTCAGCAAAATCGTTACATCAATACTATTCTGTTGATAAGGTCTGTTGGAGATTACTTCGAAAACAGGTTTTACGAAACGCTCAGCTTCATCAAATTTTAATTGCAAAAAAAAGGCCTCCCCAATTGAGACCGCATAGAATAAGGTGTCATCCGTTTTGGGCAAACGCCTGTATAAATCAAGCATTTCTTTTATGAATCCGAAATCATCAGAAAGTTCGGTCTTTTCATCGTAATTCAATCGAATAGCTACATTAAATAGTACATATACTGGCCTAATCAGCTCTAATTGCTCAATATCGCTTAACTGTTTGTATGCGTTCAACCCTTGTTTTATCAGTTCAATTTGTTGTCTTTTATCTTTATTTCGCTGAAAAAGAGAAAGTTCGTTTGCTACAATTCGCAGCATTTGTTTGGGCAAATCTAATTCGCGGGCAACCACTTTTGCTAACTCCAAACGACTTGAAGCAAACATAGGATTTATTAGGCTTGAATCTTTCGCTAGACTAATTAACTCTTCTATTTGTTGCGTATTAAAGTAGATGAGCTTACCCGTTAGCGAATCTCTAAACTGACTCCAACCAGAAGTCACGTTAAGTACAAGAATAAAAAATAAACATATACTCCACTTTTGCAGCATGAATGAAGCTAATTCATTTACACAATTTTTCAAAAAAAAGGCTTACCCATTCCTGAGTAAGCCTTTGCCTGTTTAATCTAACGTAATCTATGGTAATTTATTTAGTGGATTGAGGCTCGATCTTCTGGTTTAACAGAAACCGGAACATACATTTCGAACCGAATCACAATATCATTATTGGCTTGAATAGCTCCGCTGAAAAAATTTGGAGGTTGCACATTAAATTCGGTCATTTTCATGCCTTTCCAGCCACTTAATCGAACAAATTCTTCACTTACTAATTCGGATTTTACTACAAAATCCACCGTTTGAGTTTCTCCGGCTATACTCAACTTTACTTTGCCTAAAATTTCACCTGTAATTTCATTTACTGAAATAATTTTAGTGAGTTCAAATTCAATATTCGGAAATTCATATCCCTTTAATGCCTGATAGGCATCTTGAGTCATCAGTGGATTTTCGTTTCTCAGTTCAGCTACCGGAACTTTCCCTTTAAAGCGGTCCACTTTTATAATTTCGTTTTCAGAATAAACGATGACATCTAAATCGGCTACTTCTGCTTCTAAAGCCCACTCATGTGCATTGGAAGTACCTTGTACTACAAAAGTACTTTTCATGTACTGTGTTTCTGGGTCGAATTCAGATGCAAATCCAAATGGCAAACATTCCATTAAAAAGGCGGTTAACAGTTTCATATGCATCTCCTATATAATCGAGTGAGGTTGTTGTGCTTGAATAAAGATAAAAGACTCCGAAATAAAACACAACAACTTTAAGACACTTTTGTCTTATTTTTTACATCTCTCTAATAGTCTATAAATATCAATAACTTATTTGAATTTTTTTACTCTTGAAGAATGAATTTATTCAACTCTTCAGAGGTTGAAACAGGTTGTTTGCACTGAAACCCTTCACACCAATATGCTTTACTCTCTCCATGCTGAACCGTTTTTCCTTGTAGTGAAACAGAGTTAGATCTGTGCGTTGCGGGAACATCAAATAAAAAAGCATCCCAAAAAACAATTGCAGGTAAATTCGACGCAAACGACATGGAGCGGTCACCCACTAAAACACATTCAGCAAATGGTTTACGCACTTGTATGGCTGTATGTAGGGAAGAAGCACAGAAACTTGGGTAGCGTTGAATTAAAGAAAACATGCGTTGAAGTGCTGCTTCTCCCAACATGCTTACATTCATATCTCCCGCAATGTGACCATATTCAATAAAAAAGAGTGTTGCTATGGCTTGTGTACTTGGTACGGCATTATCAAATAACTCTTTGGGTGCGTGAATTAAATCTTGAGTTTGTGGAGAAAGATGAAAAGAAGACGTAGCTGAATCAAAAAAAGAAGCTCTTAATACATCTGATATCTGTTCAGCTTCTTCAAGATAAGCATCGTTCCCACTCAATTGAAAAGCACGAAGCAAAGCAAGTCCGGTATGTGCTAAATCATCACCAAAAGCCGGAACTCCCGGTACGCGCTCCCATCTTCCAGCTTTATTTTTTCGCGCAATTATTCGATCTATATCTTGTAATAACAGATTTTTAATTTCTGTTTCTTCACTGGCCCAATACCAGGAAAAATAAGCCTGAATTACCATCGCATTCCAAGCCAAAATCTCTTTGGGGTCTTTCGCAGGATGAATTCGATTCATTCTTGCTTTGTGCAATTTGTCAAATATGCGATTTAGCTTATTCCAAATGCTTTCATTAGGTATTTGGGTTAGTTTTAAAATGATTTTCCCTTCCCAATTACCCGTTTCGTTTATTTCTACCCAATTTTTTAGCTCAATGAATTCATCTGCTGAAAGAATTTGTGTCAAGGTAGCTACATCCCAAACATAAAATGCCCCTTCTTCCCCCTCTGAGTCTGCATCCCAAGCAGATCCAAATCCCCCTAGTGGATTTCTAAAATCCCGTTCCAAACAGGTGAAAATCCCCCTTGCAATTCGTTTGTAAAATGGATTTTTTGTGGCTAAATAAGCCATAGAATACGTATGTAATAATTGTGCATTATCATACAGCATCTTCTCAAAATGGGGCACTAACCATTCTCGGTCGGTACTGTAGCGATGAAAACCTCCACCGATTTGATCATAAATCCCACCTTTACCCAACTCATCTAAGGTTTTTGTGAGCATCGGGAGCACATCCTTTCGATTCTCCTGCATACTTAATCGTAATAAGGCATCTAAGATCATTGGCTGAGGAAACTTTGGGGCTGAGGAAAACCCACCAAATTCAGCCTCAAAAATTGACTCAAAGTGCTGAATAATGGCATTAATATTCAAATTCTGCATGGATTCTGGTTGAACATGTTGCAATAAATCATTGCCTATTGCCTGGGATAATTGCTTGGCTTTTTCGTTGAGTTCAGCTCTTCTTTCTGTAAATAATTCATGAATTTTGTGCAGTACTTGCAAAAAACTGGGGCGACCATACAAAGGTCTAGGCGGAAAGTATGTTCCACCGTAAAACGGTTTTAAATCGGGAGTTAAGAACATATTCAGAGGCCAACCTCCCTGTCCCGAAATCGTTTGTAAGGCTTCCATGTAGATATGGTCTAAATCAGGTCGTTCCTCCCGATCAACTTTTATAGCTATAAAATGTTCGTTTAGAAACTGCGCAACTTCTTGAGATTCAAATGATTCCCGCTCCATCACATGGCACCAATGGCAGCTTGAGTACCCAATACTTACCAAAATCGGTTTTTGTTCAAGTTCTGCTTTCTGAAGTGCTTCATCACTCCAGGGAAACCAATCAACCGGATTATACGCATGTTGTTTTAGGTACAGCGAATTCTCGTGAATAAGTCGATTAGGTTTGTGGGAAGATGATGCATTCATGAACGATAAATTAATTTGCTCGTAAGTTATATCCGGTCAGCCAGTCTTCAATAATTCTGCGTTGTATCTGAAAATAATTTTGACTGCGCCGTAAGAGATAATGTTCGTAGGGGAAATAAGAACGGTCGGTTAACACCTCAGTAAACACAAACGTTTGTTCAGGGTCGAAAAGTTGTGGATTTTGATACATCCCGTAGGCCCAAATAATGTCCCGAAAATTTTGATCAACGGATTTTGGCGAACCTAGTAAAACATAAATCATTCCCGGGTCGGTTTTCCAACCTTCTTTAAAGGTGGTAAAACGTTTATTCGCTTCCTCAACTCGTTCATAATACAATTGAATAGATTGGCGTGCTAATCGAGGATTACCAAGGTTGGTAAGCCAAAACTGATCAATTTTTTTCTTGATGGAATCCGGATTAGTTTCGCTCATAAGCTTTTGATATTCCTTATCATCCATCAAATAAAATAATGGTTCTGCCAATTCTTTTGGCGTACGAATAAATGGGAAATATGCCGAACGAACGGAGAAAATCATAGATGAAGTGTTTTCCTCTTTTTTTGCTATTGAATCCGATTCTACTACCATTCTAAACCGATAAATTCCCTCACTTGGAAGTTGAAAAACCGGGGCAACCTCTACCATTGTTTGGTTTGTTTGCTGTATTACATAGGAAATGGATTGAATCACCTTTTCCTCGTCAAAATCAACACCTTTAAAACCTAACTGACCCGGTACATAATTCTGATCGAACAAGCGTCGGGCAGGCAAGGAATCTGATGGCAAGCGCGAAAGAGTAACCATAATAGAGTTTAAAATTTGTTTACCGGGAAAAACTTGAGCGTATAACTGAAGGGAATCATACCTACGAGGAACAGTTGAGCCAATAAATGGCTCATAACCTTCGTCACCTTTTACCAAAAGAGCCAGGTCACTCCTATCCATTTTTTCTGTTTTTGGATTGGGTACATGTGCTATTGAAGCAACCGTTGCAGTTTTTCCTGATTGTGCATCTGTAATTTGGGCAACAACCCTAAATTCACCAACCGGTGTTTCAAACTGTTGACGATGCACGTAGGGTAATCCGGTTTTCTTTTGAATTTCGGCAGCTAGATCAACATTCGACACAGAAGTGAATGATTTGGTAACACCATCAAATTTTCCGGATATAATCAATTCAATGGTAAGTTCAGCTTTCAGCTCTTTCCCAGTTTGAACCGTTACAATGGAACGTGGCTGAATTTCAATAAATGCACTTATTGCCGGTTTACCATCATTATTAACCAGCCCTAACGTGTAAATTCGAACCTCCGGATACCCATCACGACTAAAAGAAGACGTATTTTGTTGAACCGTATTTTCAGGTAGTGAGCCGCATGAAACGAGCATCAAACCGAATAAAAAGAAAAAAAGACGAAGCATAGCTGAGAAAATCAATCCATTTTAAACGATGATATAAAACTTCGAACACATTTGGTAAACCTAAACATTCAACTATTGAAGCGCTTTTATCAAACAAATGCAAAGAAAATGGATTCCTTTTTCGGAAGTGGGTACGATTCGTTAAATTGTGAACTTTGTAGCAAATGCGTTTAACATTTATTTAACCCAACTTACATGAGTATCTCCGATCGTCGTACAAAAATTGTCTGTACCATAGGCCCATCAACCAATACGCGAGCAAAAATTAAGGAATTAGTTTTATCGGGAATGAATGTTGCCCGACTCAACTTTTCGCACGGAAGCCATGAAGACCATAAGTCTGTAATCGATTCCATCCGAAGTGTTGCCGCTGAACTTAATTACAATATTCCCATTTTAATGGACTTACAAGGACCTAAAATCCGCGTTGGAAAAATGTTGGATGGCGGACAGGTTTTGGTTGAAGGCACCTACGTTACTATCACACCAGAAGATGTACTTGGCACACCTGAACTTATTCCAATCGACTTTCCAAATCTTGTGGAAGATGCCGAAGAAGGTGATGTTATCTTGATGGATGATGGTTTACTGGAGTTACGCATTGTGAAAAAAATGGATCGCAGCTTACAAGCGGTGGTTGTCGTTGGCGGTTTATTAAAACCACGAAAAGGGGTGAATCTCCCGAATGTGAAAATTTCCATTTCATCCCTCACTGAAAAAGATATTGAGGACCTTGATTTTGGATTAAGCCAAGGCGTTGATTTTGTTGCACTTTCTTTCGTTCGTCACCCACGCGATGTTCAGGAATTGGTATCCCGAATTCGAGCTAAGGGAAGCAATGCAGCTATTATTTCAAAGATTGAAAAACCCGAAGCTCTAGATTATATCGATGATATTATTGAAGAAAGCGACGGAATTATGGTGGCTCGTGGCGATTTAGGTATCGAAATTCCTAACGAGCGAGTTCCATTGGTTCAAAAAATGATCATTGAAAAGTGTAAAGCAGCGGGTAAGCCGGTAATCACAGCCACTCAAATGCTTGATTCCATGATTAATAACCCGAGACCTACTCGTGCCGAGAGTTCCGACGTTGCTAACGCTGTGTTAGATGGAACCGATGCCGTAATGCTCTCAGGTGAATCTGCCTCTGGAAAATATCCGTTTGAAGCAGTTAAAACCATGGCCAAAATTTGTAAAAATGTGGAACAAGGAACCGACCGCATTTATCACAATATGGATTTCAAAAAACCGGATTGGCGTGAAAAACAAGTAGTTGAGTCAATCAGTTATGCTTGTGTTCGTATGGCCGGTTATGTTGATGCAAAAATGATTGCCGTTTTAACTCACTCAGGAACAACTGCGCGAAGAATAGCAAAATATCGCCCAAATGTGCCGGTTATCGCTTTTGCTGAAAATCTTGAAGTTCGCAGACAATTGAATTTAGTTTGGGGCGTTCAATCAGTTAAAATTGATGAATTGTTCGACACAGACACTAGCGTACAGGTTATGGAGCAATATTTAAAAGACAAAGGACTCGTTTCAAAAGGTGATCGAGTAATTGTTGCTACCGGCATGCCGATGTCAGAAAAAGGTCGAACCAATATGTTGAAAGTCGCCACAATTCAGTAATCAATGAGTCGAATAATTTCCCGTATACTTTTGTTTTCATTACTGCTAGTATTAAGCTCTTGCAGTACTTTGAAATACGAATGGGGAAATTTCACAGCGTATTATAACACGTTTTTTAACGCTCGCACTTATTACGAAAAAGGTTATGAGGCTGTTCTCAAAGGGCAGCCTCAACTTGTTTCAGAGAAACTGATTCGGGTAACTGAAATTCCTTCTAAAGCTGGCTATTCCGAGTTTGATAAATCCATAGAAAAAGGTGCAAAAATTCTTCGCGAGCATGAGTCAACTAAGTGGATTGACGATGCCCTTTTATTGATTGGACAAGCCTATTTTTATCAAATGAATTTTTTTTCTGCTGAAGAAAAATTTGCAGAATTATACACAAACACATTAGATAAAAAACTTATTCAACGTTCTGTTTTTTGGCGTGCTCGAGCTTTGTATGAACTCAGGCAATATGATCGTGTACTAGAATTAATTGATCAGGAATTTTCTGCAATTGATATGAATTGGGATAAATCAATTCGTGCACACATCGAACTCGTTCGAGTTGAAACACTCATTGAATTAGATGATGTTTCTACTGCTAAAAACTTGTTAAGCCAAATTGTTGGAAATATTACCAATAAACAGTACAAAGCAAAAGCATGGTTTTTGTTGGGGCAGTTGCAGGAATTTAATGATGAAACACAAGCTGCATTATATTCATACTCTCAAGTTGCAAAACATACTAATGAGTATAGTTTAGAACTGCTTGCACAACGTAAGCAAGCTGAAATTGCTCGTAATAACGGCGAACTAGACAAGGCTTTAAAACTATTCACCGAAATGAGTGAGGACGACAAAAATTATGATATTATCTATGATTTGTATTATGAAATCGGGAAAACACATGAATTAAAAGGAAATTTTAAAAAAGCTGAATCTATCTACAAAGAAGTTCTTTACAACAAAATTAAAACTCCCGGAAAAGAGACAATTGCCAAAACACATTATGGTTTAGCGCTAATTCATTTGAACAATTATAAAAATTTGCATGTCGCCGCGGCCTATTTTGATACAGCCGCTAGTCGATCCAATGGTATCGAAACTTTACCTGATTGGTTTGATGCATCCGAAAAAGCGCTACACTACAAAAATTATGCACGCCTCGACTCAAAACGAGACCGTTTCGACAGCTTATTGTATCTATCAACCTTGAATAAAGTGCAATTGGATTCTGTGATTGCTCACATAAAGGAACTGAAACAAGCAGAGTTGGATGCACTGAAAAAAAAGCAAGAACAACAACAATCCACTATGATTAACACGTCAGCTGGTGCAAACAACAATGCTAATTCTCAAGAGCAAACAAGTTCAGCTGAAAACGGTTTTTTAAACTACAAGAACCCCATACTTGTACAACAAGCTAAAGAACAATTTATGGCAGTTTGGGGTAATCGACCTTTAGCAGATAAATGGCGCTACGCTGAGGCTTTAAAAAACATTACTCAATCTGATACTACATTAAATAGTAGTACCAACAATAATACCGCCGTTAGCGACAACCAAACTCTGTTAGCCCTAAAAATTGATCTTAAAGAAATCCCATTTGAAGCCGGGAAAAAGAAAGAAATGCGTGAACAGCTTGCAGAAACGTTGTATGAACTAGGAAACGTTTTCTATTTAAACTTAAATCAAATTGATAGCGCAAGATATTACTACGAATTAATTCTTGAAGAATTTTCAGATACGAAAATTATTAATCAAACTAGATATACCCTTTCTGAACTTTATACAGAAATTGAACGCTCGCAAGAAGCACGTTCTTTAGCTGAAGAAGTGCATAATACCCAGCCAACTAGTGTGTTGGCTGAAAATCTTCGAAAAAAATACAATTTTGCATTACCCGATAGTTTAAAAACTCAAAAGAGTTCTATTCAGTTGGTGGAATTAGTTCAACAAGCTGATGCACTAGAAGGCACCGAAAAAGCCGAGTCACTTAAGCAAATCGCTTTAAATCAAGATGATAAGGTAATTGGTAGTGAACTATTAAATCGGGCAGCAGAAGTGTATATGAAGGAAGCTCGCAGCAGAACCGATTTTGATATAAAATTTGCGACCTACACCCAATTAAACTTAGAATGGGATTCCCTATTAGTAAAATTTCAGGCAAAAAAGGACAGTGTCAAAACCTTACTAACCGATTCCTTAAAACTACAAGATTCGGTTCAGTACATTTCATTAAAAATGATTGCAGACTCAACCTTAAAAAAACCAGATTTGAGTGCTTACTTTCCATTTATTGGAAGTTATTGGGATAGTACACGTTCCGTTTTTAAAGTTATGAAAGAGAAATTCGGGAAATCTGCCAACTCCAGAAAATACGAGGCGCTAATTAAGGATATACAACTTCCAGAAGCCTTAATCAAAAAAGACACTGTAAAAAACGATTCAACACAAACATTACCACCACACTAACCTACTTCTTTTAAATCAAGGAGTATTTTATCTTTACGAATACTGCTATGTGAATAATGTTTCACAGCTTGTTTCTCTCTAATAAATAATATCTGAGGAGATTCGTGCCTTACTCCTAACGTTGTTGCCAAACGTTGTGAAAGTATTCTGTTAGCAATCACATCCACTAAAAACCAGGCCACATTGGCACTATCTTCTAACTCAAGCACTTGTTTTATTTCCAGATATGCCCTGTAACTTACCGGACACATGGTC
>CAZIQX010000014.1:14250-24472 GCA_964541325.1 uncultured Chitinophagales bacterium
ACATGGTCGAATGCTTATACACAACTTGTAACCTGGAAGTTGATGCTTCCAATAAAGCATCAACTTCATGAGTAGATTCAATAGGTTTTATTGTCATCAGGCTTCTACTAACTCTTTACCAAATTGGGCAAACACTTCCTCAACTTGTTCAAAACCAATTCCTTTTCGAATGATAACAGGTTCATCACCGGTTAGGTCTATTACCGTAGATTCCTGTTTCGCCAAATCTTGTTGATCATCAATGATCAGATCCACAAACTTTTCCATGCTTTGAAGTAAATCTTCTCTATCCAAATACAATCGCTCTTTACCATTCCAATCAGGATGTTTAGCGGTTGTAGCTATGATGGGCTCTCCAAGTTCTTCAATCAATTTCTGACAAATTGGATAATCAGGAACTCTGAAGCCAACCGTTTTACGCTTAGGGTGAACCAACAATTTGGGAAGTTCTTTAGTAGCAGGCAGGATAAATGTATAAGGACCTGGTATAAGTTTCTTGATGATTTTAAAGTTTTCATCACTTAAATGGCCGAATTTTGAAATCCCTGTGAGGGAGTCGCACAAAAGCGTTAACAAATGATCGTTATCCAAGCGTCTAATTTCACGAATTCGATCTATCCCTTTTTTATTGGTATAAACGCAACCAATGGCATATTGGGTATCGGTTGGGAATACGGCTATGGAACCGGATTTTAGCTGATCGGCAACTTCAAAAATTCGTTTTTGATGCGGTGTTATCGGATGAATTTTGATTTTTTCTGCCATAAGTGACTCTCCTAGCATTCATTGTTAAAAAAAGAGGCGCATTTTAGAGCACCTCAAATCATATTATGAAAAAAGAAACAATTCTGAACAGCAATTTTAAGAATTATAGCAAAACATCGTAGCTACTAGTAAATCGCATAAATAGGTAAATCACAACACCTGTAATGGAAACATACATCCATAATGGCCAGGTAATACGTGCAATTTTTTTATGTAACTCAAAACGTTTTTTTACAGCTCTGGTAAGTGTGAGTAGAACAAGCGGAACAATTGCAACAGCTAAAATAATGTGAGTAATCAGAATGGTAAAGTAAATCGGCCGAATAAGTCCTTCACCTAAAAACTTAACAGATCCAACTTGGTAGTGAAAAATCAAGTAGTTAATTAAGAATAAACCAGAAACAATAAATGCCGCCCACATCACTTTTTGATGTTGCTCTTTTTTTCCTGATTTAATCAATACAAAACCAACGAGTAGAAGTAGTGTAGCTATAGAATTGAGTATCGAGTTAATTAGAGGCAGATGAATTAAGTCCATAAACGTTTTTAATTTGAGTTTTTTTATACATGGCATTAACTTTCAATAAATTTTGAAAGTTCATTTTCGCGGACATTAAGATACAGAACAGCTGCAATTTAGATTCTTTTTAAATAGCAAAAAGTCTATTAAATGAGCGTAATTGTATCTTATATTTGCATCCTGAACGGTTTTGGCGCATCAAATTGCCACAAATTCCTGTTTTATTTAAAGTAATCTAGCAAAATTGTATGTCTCAACTATTCCCTAAATGGGCGAATAAGATACCTTTACAGTTGCAAGCTGCACTTGCAGTTAAGCTCATAGCTATCGTTTTTGGTATTTGGTACTTTTTTTCTCCCAAGTTCACCGATGTTGGTTACGCTCCTGAACAGCCTGTTCCTTACAGTCACCGATTACACGTTGCACAACTTGGCATTGATTGTCAATATTGCCACACAACGGTTTCAGTTTCAGCAAAGGCAGCAATTCCTCCAACTGCAACTTGTATGAACTGCCACAGCCAAATCAAAACCGACAGTCCAAAATTAGAATTGGTGCGCGATAGCTGGGTAAATGACACCCCAATTGAGTGGACACGCGTTCACATGTTGCCTGATTACGCCATGTTTAATCACAGTGCTCACGTAAATGTGGGTGTTGGATGTCAAAGTTGCCACGGTCGCGTTGATAGAATGGAAGTAGTTATTCAAAAAGAGCCACTCAGCATGAGTTGGTGTATTGATTGTCACAAAAATCCGGCTCCAAATCTTCGACCTGTTTCAGAAGTTACTAACATGACCTGGAAAGCACCTGAAGACGCACAAGCTTTTGGTGAAAAGATTATCAAAGCAAAAAATATTCACGCCCCAACCTACTGTAACGGTTGTCACTACTAAGAATAGAATTTTAAAAAGACTATGAGTAAAGCAATAGAAGGCAAAACATACTGGCGAAGTCTGAATGAACTCTCTCAGACAAAAGCGTACCAGCAATTCCTTCATCGTGAGTTTCCTGAAAATGCATCTGAATTAAATGATGGTCAGTCAAGACGTCATTTCTTAAAAATAATGGGGGCATCCATTGCATTAGCAGGATTTGCAGCCTGTAGAAAACCCGTTCAAAAAATTCTACCCTACACTAAGCGTCCTGTAGAAGTTGTTCCCGGAAATCCTGTTTATTATGCAACAGCAATTCCGTTCCAAGGAAGTCTTACAGGAGTTTTGGTACAGTCTAACGAAGGTCGCCCAACTAAAATAGAAGGTAACCCGGATCATCCTGCAAGTTTAGGAGGAACCTCAACTCATCATCAGGCAACTATTTTAAATTTATACGACCCTGATCGAGCTCGTAAAATCACACAAAATGGTGATCAAAAAACGGTTTCAGATTTAGTAAACTTTATTACAACTCAAGCAACTTCAGATAAGAAAGTTGTTTTTATTAGTGAAGCTAATAGTTCTATCACGTTAGATACAGTAAAAACAAAACTTTCTAAAAAATTTAAAAATCTAACTTGGTTTACCTACGAGCCATTCAATAACTCAGCAGTCGAATCAGGTACTCAACTTGCTTTTGGTGAAAAACTTAGAACTGTAAACCATTTCGACAAAGCACAAGTTATTGTTTCTGTTGATGATGATTTCTTATCTGATGCCACTAATGGTGTGGTAAACACAAAACGATTCACAAAAGGAAGAAAATTAGCAAGCACGAATGACGGCCTAAATCGCCTATATGTTATTGAGAGTGCTCTAAGCTTAACCGGTTCCAACGCTGACGTTCGTTACCCAATTAAATCAAGTGATTTAGCTTCTTTTGTTTTTGCTCTAGCAGCCAAACTATCAAACTCCGTAAAAGGACTTGATTCATTTGTCGGGTATTCAAATGATATGAGCTCACATATATCTGTTGAGACAACCGCAAAAGAATTACTGAACGCAAAAGGCAAAAGTATTTTGACTGCAGGTTCAAGCTTATCTGCTGAAGTTCATGCTGCGGTTGCTTTAATCAACTTTGCGTTGTTAAATGTAAACGAAACAGTAACGTATCATAAAACAAGTGACCATGCCGGTAGTTTTGCAGAATTCAAAACTGTTATTGACGATGTTAAAGCCAATGGCGCTGATTTATTAGTTTTTGTAGGAACTAATCCGGTTTATACCTCCCCATCTGATATTGACGTTGAAGGTGCTATTAAGGCCTCAAAGACCAGCTTACACTTAACCGATTATGTTGACGAAACCTCCAAATTGTGTTCTTGGGTTGTTAATAAAACACATTTCTTAGAAACTTGGGGTGATGGTCGCAGCTTTGAAGGTCATGAATCAATCATTCAGCCTTTAATTCAACCTTTATTTGATGGGTTAAGCGAAATCGAATTTGTAAATCTATTTGCAGATGGAAAATTTGTAAGTGGTCATGATTTAGTGAAACAAACTTGGAGCGGTTTATCCCAATCAGAATGGGAAAAAGCTCTTCATGATGGCATTTCTCCCAAGGCAAAAGCTTTCGCTGCTGAAAAGGTAAGTATTTCGAAATCAAGCTCTAGTTCCTTAACAAAAGCGCTCAATCTAGCTAAAAAATCATCAGGTGATTCTGTTGAATTAGTTATCAAATCTGATTCCAAAATTTATGATGGACGATTTGCTAATAACGGTTGGTTGCAAGAATTACCTGACCCTATCACAAAAATTACATGGGATAACGTTGCAGTAATGAGCGCAGCAACAGCAAAAAAATTAGGACTTCCTGTAATTGATGCCAATACCTATGAGAGCTATCAAAATATGGCTCCTATGATTACCATTTCTGCAAATGGTAAATCTATTGAAATGCCGGCATGGGTTTTCCCGGGACAGGCAGATAACTCAATCACTGTTACAACTGGTTACGGACGTAAAGGTGTTGGTAGAGTTGCCTCTAGCTACGAGTTTAGCGATTTTGAAATCGTTGGTTTTGATGTTAAGCCTATCCGCAGTACCGACAATCAATTTGTGATTCCAAATGTAAGTGTTTCAGCAACCGGAAAAGATTACAAGATTGCCTGCGTTCAGGATCACCACTCAATGGAAGGTCGTGCAATTGTACGTTTCGCAAACCTTGACGAGTATCAGAACCAACCCAGTTTTGCACCCGACATGGTGAAAACTCCAGGAGTAAAACCAGGAAAACAATATGCAGATCCACTTTTTACTCCAATTGGTTTTCCAGAATATGAACCGCAATGGGGAATGGCTATTGATTTAACTGCTTGTACCGGTTGTGGTGTTTGTACCATTGCTTGTCAAGCTGAGAACAACATCCCTGTTATTGGTAAACGTGAAGTTAGTCGTGGACGTGAGTTACATTGGATTCGTGTTGACCGTTATTTTGTAGGTGATGAAGCGAATCCAAGTGTTGTGTATCAACCTGTTCCTTGTATGCACTGTGAATTAGCGCCTTGTGAACAAGTTTGTCCGGTTGCAGCTACAACTCATAGCGATGATGGTTTGAACCAAATGACTTACAACCGTTGTATCGGTACACGTTACTGTGCAAACAACTGTCCTTACAAAGTGCGTCGTTTTAACTTCTTTAACTATTCCAAAGAATATTTGACGACTGGCGACGACCCTGAAATCGTACAAATGGCCATGAACCCGGATGTTACCATTCGTTTCCGTGGGGTAATGGAGAAATGTACCTATTGCGTTCAACGTATTAATCGTGCAAAAATCGAGACGAAAAACGCAACTGGAAATTCAGTAAAACCTGCTGATGGAGCCGTAGTAACCGCTTGTCAGCAAGCTTGCCCTGCTGATGCGATTTATTTTGGTGATATTAATGATCCAAACAGTAAAGTTGCTAAGATGAAGGCCAATGAGCGTAATTATCGTTTACTCGATGAATTAAACACACGCCCAAGAACTTCTTACTTGGCCAAAATCACCAATAAACCTGCTGATTTAGTAACAGCATAGATTTTAACCACATAAGTTCGGAAAATGAGTACATACGAATTCGTACCTGAACAACCTCTTATCAAAGGTAAACATACATTCAGCAGTATTACTGCTTTAGTTGGCGATTTGGTTGAAAAACCAGCACCTATGGGTTGGTATATCGCCTTCGGAATCTCAAACATTTTACTGTTTGTCCTTCTCGGGTCAATTGGATATCTGGTTTGGGAAGGAACTGGAATTTGGGGCTTAAATAACCCGGTTGGATGGGGTTGGGCTATCGTCAACTTCGTATGGTGGGTTGGTATTGGTCACGCTGGTACCCTGATTTCTGCTATTCTTTTCTTGTTTAGACAAGATTGGAGAACAGCTATTAACCGATTTGCAGAAGCCATGACCATCTTTGCGGTAATCTGTGCGTTGGTATTTCCAGGTATACACGTAGGACGTATTTGGGCTGCCTATTGGATGTTCCCTGTTCCAAACCAAATGGGTATGTGGCCAAACTTTAACTCTCCTCTTCTTTGGGACGTTTTTGCGGTAAGTACCTATTTCACCGTTTCATTACTCTTTTGGTTTGTTGGTCTTGTACCTGATTTCGCTACTCTTCGAGATAGAGTTAAAAGCAAAATTGGCCGTTACGTTTATGGAATTTTTGCTCTCGGCTGGAGAGGTGGAAACAGACAATGGCAAAATTATGAGAAAGCTTACATGATTTTAGCTGGTTTAGCTACTCCATTAGTGCTTTCTGTGCATACCATTGTATCCTTCGACTTTGCTGTATCTATCGTTCCAGGATGGCACACTACAATTTTCCCACCTTATTTCGTTGCCGGTGCGGTATTTTCTGGGTTTGCCATGGTATTAACCTTGATGATTATTGCTCGAAAAATCTATGGCCTTAAAGACATCATGACGGACGATCATATTGAAAAAATGAATATCGTTTTAATGACAACTGGCTCAATCGTAGGGTTTGCTTACATCATGGAGTTCTTTATTGCTTGGTATGGTGCGGTTGAATATGAGCGTTTTGCTTTCATAAATCGTGCATTTGGTCCTTATGCTTGGGCTTATTGGACAATGATGGCATGTAACGTATTCTCTCCACAATTTTTCTGGTCTAAAAAATTACGTAGAAATGTAGGATTCACATTCTTCATCAGTATAGTGGTAAACATTGGTATGTGGTTTGAACGTTTTGTAATTACAGTAACCTCACTTGCTAATGATTACTTGCCATCAGCGTGGGATTATTATACGCCAACTATCTGGGATGCAAGTACTTACCTTGGAACATTTGGTTTATTCTTTACTTTCTTCCTCCTCTTCTTGCGATTCTTCCCCGTTGTTGCAATTGCAGAGATTAAAATGGTAATGCCTCAAGCTAACCCACATTATTACGATCATCATGAGCATGAACATGCTCCTGTAAGCGAAAAACAGACTGTTTAAACAATTACAACAGAATAAAATGGCTAACAAATTATTTGGATTACTGGCAGAATATGAGCACCCTGGTGCTTTAATGAAAGCTGCTGAAAAAGTACGTGATGCAGGTTATCAGAAATTCGATACCTACAGTCCTTTCCCAATTCACGGTATGGATGACGCTATGGGATTAAAAAATTCCAAATTAGGATGGATTGTATTGGTACATGGAGCACTTGGATTAGCCGGTGCCCTAGCTATGTTTACATTCATGGCATATATCGATTATCCGGTTAACATTTCCGGAAAACCATATTTAAACTGGCCTGCCTTTGTGCCTATTACATTTGAATTAACAGTTCTACTTTCTTCTTTTGGAGCTGTATTTGGAATGTTCTTTTTAAATGGTTTGCCACGTCATAATCATCCCCTTTTTAATAGTCCTAATTTTTTAAGAGCTACTGACGACAAATTCTTTTTATGTATTGAATCAGAAGACACTTTGTTTTCAGAAGATAAAGCGGCACAATTGCTCAAAGACGCCGGTGCCGTTCATATTGAAAAGATTTACGATAACGACTGATTGAACAGATAGAATGAAACGTTCACATACATCTCAAGTTTTTAAACTTTTAATTGCAGGTATCCTTTTATCTGCATGTAGAGGTACACCAAGTACAAAACCACCGGTTCACCCGAATCAAAACATGGACTTCAGTGAAGCTTTTGAATCCCAAGAAAAAAACACGTTCTTTGAGGATGGAAGAGCTATGCGTCCTAAAGCTCAGGGTACAGTTGCTAGAGGATTTTTAATTGAAAACACCGCCTTACAACTTGGAAAAGACGAAAAAGGTAATTTTGTCAAAACCTTACCCTTAAATGTAGATAAAGCATTTATTGAAAGAGGTGCTGATCAATATCGCATTTTTTGTACACCTTGTCATGGTGGCATCGGTGATGGTAAAGGTGCTGTTGTAGCATATGGATTAGTCCCACCACCATCCTATCATGATGAAAGATTACGTAACATAGAAGATGGTTACTTTTTTGATGTAATCACCAATGGTATTAGAAGCATGTACGGTTACGAAGCACAAATTCCAAAAGTAGAAGACCGTTGGGCAATTGTGGCATATATCCGTGCTCTTCAACAAAGTCAGTTTGCAACTGAAAATGACCTTGGAGGTTATACACTTACTCAGGAAGAACTTGATCGTTATAAATCTGCCGAAGCTGCAGCAAAAGAAGCTAAAGAACGCGAAGCAGCAAAAATAGCTTCTATGTCAACTGCCGAATTAGTAAAAATGGGTGCAGAATTATATACAACCAAAACCTGTGCTACTTGTCACTCACTTGATGGTAGCAAGATGGTAGGCCCAAGCTTTAAAAATTCTTACAACAGAACAGTTGAGTTTACGGATGGCACGAAGTCAAAAGCGGATGATGCGTACCTAACTGAATCTATAGTGAACTCAAACGCTAAAATCGTAAAAGATTACATTCCAGCAATGCCAAATTTTAGCGATTTACTGACTGATGTTGAGGTAAAAGCCTTAGTTGAATACATCAAAACAGTAAAATAAACGGAATTCTTAGATATATAATCGAAGCAATGAAGCACACTGAATCTCACGACACATACGAATTCCCTAAAGATACCAAGTTGGTGCAGGGTTTATTTACGATTTCCATCGCTGCTATCTTAGCTAGTTTAGTGGGTTATTTTGTGATTGAAGAAAAAGCACAATTCTTCTTTTCATGGATGACTGCATTTGCTTATGTAGCAAGCATTGGCTTAGGCGCTTTAGCATTTGTAGTTTTACAACACATCACACGTGCTAAATGGAGTGTAGTTATTCGTCGCATACCCGAAGCAATTGGTGCCAATATTTGGATTTTGTTGATTCTGTTCATTCCGGTTCTTTTTGGAATGCATGATTTATTTCATTGGACACATGAGGAAGTAGTTGCAACCGACCGAATTCTTCAGGACAAAGCACCATACTTAAATATTCCCTTTTTTATTGGAAGAAATATCTTCTACTTTTTGATTTGGGGTTTTATCGGTTATTATTTGTATAAGAAATCTAAAGAAATGGATGAAACCGGAAATTGGGGAATTCAAACTCAACTTCGCCGTTTTTCAGGTCCTGCAATTCCAATCCTTGGCTTCAGTTTAGCTTTTGCATCTTTCGATTGGTTAATGTCTTTAGATCCACATTGGTTTTCAACCATGTTCGGTGTGTATTACTTCTCGATGAGTTTCCAGGTAATTTTTCCGGTGATGATCTTAGTTACCCTTTATCTTCGTGGTAAAGGTTTATTGGTAAATACGATAAACATGGCAGCTATTGAAAGTATGGGTAAATTATTCTTCGGATTTACGGTGTTTTATGCATATATCGCTTTCTCTCAGTTTATGCTTATTTATTATGCAAACATTCCTGAAGAAACACTTTGGTTTGAACACCGACTTGAAGGCAATTACATTTACCTAGCCTACACTATTTTGATTGGCCGTTTCTTAGTTCCATTTGTTTTATTACTAAAAAAGAGCAATAAATCTAAACTAGGCTTATTGAAATTTACTTCAATCTGGATTTTGGTGATTCACGCCATCGAGTTATACTGGATTGTAATGCCAACGTTGCATCATCATGGTGCACATCTGCATTTACTCGATTTCACCACATTAATTGGTCTTACTACTCTAATGCTTGCTTTATTCTTTATGAAGTTTACCAAAGGTAGTATGGTTCCTAAAAATGACCCTTTTATAGCTGAATCTATCCATCAACACTAATTATTATTAGAAATGACTACTTATAACGCTAACGAACATCGTTCAGAAGAAGAATTAGTTGCCCGATCCATTCAAATTGGGGCGATGGAAGATCAACTCGATGTCAAAAATCTAGTAAAATGGACTGTCATCACCATCGTTTTCGTATTGACTTTGATTTTTACCGGATTCCAGCTCTATAAAGGCTACAAATTTAAAATTTCAGAGGAGCAAGCAATTAATGCTCAATATGATGATTTAGCTACCCTCCGTGCGAACGAAAAAGCACGTTTATCAACTTATGGTGTAGTAGATGAAACCAAAAAAATCTATCATATACCTCTTGACAAAGCTATTGACCTTACAGTACAAGCGTACCAAAACAAGAAATAATCACTTTTTGAAAAAAGCTTATTTCTTTATTGTTCTTTGTTTTATTAGCAGTAGTATAACGAACCTACACGCCCAAATCTCCAATCAAATTGCTGAAAATCAATTAAACAAACTGGGTATAGATGAGAAACTCGGTCAAACAATCGATTTATCGACGCGATTTGCATTATCAAATGGAGATTCGGTTTATTTGAGAGATTTACTCAAATCAGGTAAACCTATCGTGCTTAACCCCGTTTATTATGAATGCCCCATGTTATGTGGACTAGTTTTAAATGGTTTGCTCAAAAGTGCTTCAAATGTAGATTGGACTCCAGGTGATGAATATCAGATAATCACCTTTAGTATCAATCCAGATGAAAAGTATGAGTTGGCTGCACAAAATAAAAACGC
>CAZIQX010000014.1:24482-26401 GCA_964541325.1 uncultured Chitinophagales bacterium
GTATGTAGATTCTTTAGGAAGAACTCAAGCCCGGAACGGTTGGTATTTTTTGACAGGAACTCAGGAAAATATCACGAAGCTGACTGAAAGTTTTGGGTTTAGGTTTTTCTACGATGAAATTGCTCAACAATACTCCCACCCTGCCTCTATCGTGATTATTAGTCCCGATGGTACTATTTCAAGATATTTGTATGGCATAGAATACGATGCCATTCAGTACAAAAAGGCTTTAAGTGAAGCTGTTGACGGTAAAATCGGAACTACTGTGGATAAGATAATCTTGTATTGCTACAGTTACGATCCCAATTTAAACTCTTATGTGCCGCAGGCTTTACAAATCATGAAGCTTGGTGGCATTTTCATAGTTTTAGGATTAGGAACGTTTCTTAGCATTTTATGGATAAAAGAAAAGTTTAAAACAACTCAATAATCTACCAAAAACATAGTCTATGGATAAATTAGGCAGTCTATTTTTGCCACCGGCAAAATCAACTATTGCTGGAGAAGTCGATTCATTGTTCGGCTTTATTCACATTACAAGTTTGGTCATATTTGTCGGCATCTTAATTGCTACAATTGCATTCATCATCATCTACAAACGAAAATCGGATCAAGACGTAACCTCTTTAAACGACCACAACACAACATTGGAAGTAGTTTGGTCTATAATTCCAGTGTTTTTAATTGTCTATGTCTTTTATTGGGGTTTCACTGATTACTTACGTTTAAACAAAGCTCCAGATGATGCCTATGAAGTTCAGGTTATTGGACAAAAATGGAATTGGGCATTCAAATATGCTAACGGTTATACATCACCTAATGAATTAGTAGTTCCTAAAGGACGTCCAATCAAATTGGTTATGCAATCCCGCGATGTATTGCACTCTTTTTATATCCCTGATTTTCGAATCAAGCACGATGTTATTCCAAACCGCTACACTTCTGTTTGGTTTGAAGCTATCGAAACAGGTGAATCAATAATTTTTTGTACTGAATACTGCGGTACGGCTCACTCCGACATGCTTGCAAAAGTTAAAGTAGTTGATGATGCAGAATTTGAAAAATTCTTAAAGGAAAGCGGTGGTCGCCCCGCAGATATGCCTTTAGCTGAGTATGGAAAAGTTCTTTACACTAAAAGTGGCTGCCAAACGTGTCACTCAGTTGATGGTACTAAATTAGTTGGACCATCCTACAAAGGTATTTTTGGCACAGAACGCGCATTTACCGATGGAACTAAAACAACTGTTGATGAAACCTACATCAAAAACTCCATCTTAAATCCAAATGAAAAAGTTGTTGCGGGATATGCACCTGTAATGCCAACTTATCAGGGAATTCTTAGCAACGATGACATCGACGCTATTATCGAATTTATAAAAGAACAGAAATAACCGAATATGAGTACAAACGGACTTAAAGCCGAATTCGGCCTCAAACTAAAACGATTCATTACTCCTGAACACCCTGAAGTTCATTATGCTCAGGCTGAAAAAGGTATAAAAGCATGGTTAACCACTGTTGACCACAAGAAAATTGGCTTAATGTACCTTGGTGCTATTGCCTTCTTTTTCTTCATCGGTGGAGTACTAGCCTTATTATTACGTGCTGAATTGTGGACTCCAGCAAAAACGTTCTTAGATGCTGATGCCTATAATCAAGTGTTTACCTTGCATGGTGCTATCATGATTTTCTTGGTACTTGTCCCTTCTGTACCTGCAGCATTAGGTAACTTCTTTTTGCCAATTATGGTTGGAGCGAAAGACGTTGCATTTCCACGACTCAACCTGCTTAGCTTTTACATTTACCTTGCAGGTGCAACATTTTCTATCTACAGTATTGTAACAGGCGCGGTAGATACAGGTTGGACCTTTTATACTCCTTATTCTTCATCAACAAGTACTTCTGTAATCTCGATGACT
>CAZIQX010000014.1:26411-27785 GCA_964541325.1 uncultured Chitinophagales bacterium
ATGACTTTAGGAGTTTTCGTACTAGGATTTAGTTCCATTTTAACCGGTTTGAACTTTATTGTAACCTTGCACAAGTTGCGTGTTCCTGGTTTAACTTGGGGAAAATTGCCATTATTTTGTTGGTCGCTCTACGCAACTTCTGTTATTCAGATTTTAGCTACTCCGGTTCTTGCCATCACGTTAATGCTTTTGGTAATGGAAAGAGCATTAAAAATCGGGATTTTTGATCCGGCATTAGGTGGAGATCCGGTTTTATATCAACACTTTTTTTGGTTCTATTCTCACCCTGCTGTATATATCATGATTCTTCCCGGTTTTGGTATCATTTCTGAAATCATCGCTATTTTCTCAAAAAGAAGAATTTTCGGATACTGGTTTATTGCCTTGTCTTCTATGGCAATTGCTTTAATTGGATTTCTTGTTTGGGGTCACCACATGTTTGTATCTGGTCAATCTACATTGGCTTCCGTTGTATTCTCGCTGATTACCTTTTTTGTTGGAATTCCAACAGGTATCAAGATTTTCAACTGGGTTGCAACCATGTATAAAGGCTCAATCAGTATGAGAACACCTATGTGGTATGCCATGATATTCTTGTTCCTGTTTACGATTGGTGGTTTTACAGGAATTACTCTTGGAACACTTTCCGTTGATGTTCACCTTCATGATACGTATTACGTTGTGGCTCACTTCCACTATGTAATGATGGGAGGCATGTTGATTGCATTCTTAGGTGGTTTACACTTATGGTGGCCAAAAATGACGGGACGTATGTACAGTGAGACTTGGGCTAATGTTGCCGCATTTTTAATCTTTGTTGGATTTAATATGACCTTTTTCACGCAATTCATTCTTGGTGCGAAAGGTATGCCACGCCGTTACTACAACTACATTGATCAATTCCAAAGTTTGCATCAATTCTCAACAGTTGGGACATGGGTTTTAGGTTTGGGATTCATCATCATTCTTTTCTACTTGTTACATTCTTTGGGTAGAAAAGGTGTAATCGCGTCAAAAAATCCTTGGAATGGACGTTCATTAGAATGGATGACAGCAACACCACCGGTAATGGAAAACTTCACCTACACTCCTGTTGTTGTGCACGGGCCTTATGATTTCCATAAACCAATTGCTGAGTTCGAGTACGGAATTGAAAGTCATGGACATGGTCACGGGCATGAAGTTGCACCAGTTCATGGAAAATCAGCTGAGACAGTAAACGTATAATTATTAAAGAACACAAACATGTCGCATAACACTAGTGCCGCACAAAGCCATGTTGCTCACCACTTTGTGGATTCTGAGCAACAATTCGACGCTGCAAAACTTGGAATGTGGATTTTGCTTGTAACTGAATTTTTATTCTTTGCTTGA
>CAZIQX010000014.1:27795-29257 GCA_964541325.1 uncultured Chitinophagales bacterium
TGGCTAAACTCTTTAAATATAACTTTACGTTTTTTATTCTTTGGTGGATTATTTGCAGCCTACATCATTTACCGTGCCTGGTACCCTGAATTGTATATTATGGCTTCAACTCAGCTTGATACAACTATGGGTGCCATCAACACAGCCGTTTTGATTTTTAGTTCGTTAACTATGGCTCTCAGTATTTGGGCTGCTCAACATAACGACAAGAAAAAAACCGGTTTATTTTTGTTGATAACCATCGCTTGCGCTTTCATGTTCATGGTTATCAAGTATTTTGAATATACCCACAAATTCGAATTAGGTATTTTTCCTGGCGATGCTTACACCTTTACCGGAATTGACCATCCAAAAGCACATATCTTTTTTAGTATCTATTACATGATGACCGGCTTGCATGGTATTCACGTAATTATCGGTATTGGATTAATTTTTTGGCTTTGGATTAAAAATAACAAAGGTGCATTCAACAGTGCTTATTATACCCCAATTGAAATCGTTGGTTTATACTGGCACTTAGTTGACATCATCTGGATTTTCTTGTTCCCATTATTATACTTAATCGATTAAGAGGATTTTACCCATGAGTGTACATCACAGTTTATCTTTTAAAGTATTACTCAGTACAGCTATTGCTTTGGCAGTGTTAACAGTAATTACCGTAGCTGTTACCGCAATTCATATTCCATCGCCTTTTAACATAGTTGTGGCGATTGCTATTGCAGCTGTAAAAGCCTATCTGGTGGTCATGTATTTCATGAATCTAAAAAACGACAGCAAATTTAATTTACTTAGTTTTGTTTTCTCAATTCTATTTCTACTGATTTTAGTAGGTATTACGATGTTAGACACCATGTTCCGAACAGACGTTGTTCCCGGTTTCTAACACAAGTTTATGAAAACAAAAAAGGCTCCTAATGGAGCCTTTTTTGTTTATACAATCCATGAATTAAGATTTATGCATTTGATTTTTTTAGCATTAACAGCATCCACATTTGAGAGAGAACAAGTAAAGTAATATTCACAAGATGCAAAACTTGAAATACTTTTGGCATACCTCCATATGCAAGGATAATTCCGAAACCAATTTGAGTTATAGTAAACAACCAAATCAAATTGAAATTCTTTTTAACAGCAGGAATGCTAATGTCTTTAATTTTGAGTGTGATCCAAACCAGAACAATGATAATCAACCAAGAAGCTGATCGGTGGATATCGTGTAATAACTCCGTCCCGGGTTGAATTAACCACTCCGAGCGAGGAATTTGAGGTTTGTTTTTAGTGATGTAATCCACACCCTCTCGTACTCTTGTTCCAAGAACAACTTGTAGCATAGTAAAAGCTAATAGAGTAGAATACAATTTAAACAATATGCTTTTAAGGCTAGATTCCATTTTAAACGTAAAATGCTCTTCAAAGCTTTGATAGATTGCATACAAAAGGGTACATAAAATAATTAATT
>CAZIQX010000015.1:0-8166 GCA_964541325.1 uncultured Chitinophagales bacterium
TTTTTTACCCCACTCTCAAAAGCCTTGTCTTCACAAGGCTTTTTTTTTGATGGATGTATGGTGCTAATTACTATGTAAGTTTTCAGTACCTCTAATACCCGAGCTAAAATTCAATTTGTTATTAGTATAGTGGTTTAGGAATACTCTTAAAAGTGCTTATTTTATGCCAAATTAATTGGTGATTTGTGATAGACTTATCCATTATTATTGTTAATTATAATGTAAAAGCATACTTAGCTAATCTTCTAAGCTCTATTAAAAAAGCATCAACGGGGATTAACTTGGAAGTATTTGTTGTAGATAACGCGTCAGTTGATAAAAGTATCGAATATTTAGAGCCGCGATTTCCTTGGGTAAAATTTATTCAAAATATTCATAACGTAGGTTTTGGGCGTGCTAATAATCAAGTACTTAATCAATTAACCGGTAGATATACCTTAATTTTAAATCCAGATACATTAATACAAGAAGATACGCTTTTAGCTATGCTTTCTTTTATGGATTCGCATCCTGAAGCAGGATTGGCAACCTGTAGATTACTAAATTCTGATGGTAGTTACTCTAGAGATGCCATTCGTAATGTTCCAAATTTGTGGTCAGCTTTAATGCGAGTATTGGGGGTTACTGAATTATTTCCAAACTCAAAATTAGCAGGTTCGTATTTTGTTGCTAAAAATGACCCAGGAAAAATTGTAGAAGTACCTGTTATTTCAGGTTCATTTATGATGATTCCTACTTCATTATTTCAGGATATGGGTGGATTTGATGAACGTTTTTTTATGTATTTCGAGGATACTGATCTTTGCTTCAGGATAACGGATAAAGGTTATAAAATATTTTACGTTCCCGATACCTCAATCATACATTTCAGGGGGGAAAGCACAAAAAAACAGTCCATTAATCATCATCTTGTATTTAATAAAGCCTTATATCAGTTCTATCAAAAGCATTACAGTAAAAGTTATTCCTTGTTTTCAAGAGTGTTGATCTTTTTAGGGATTGTTTTTCGAGCTTTATTGACCTATACAAAGTCGATAATAAGTTCATCAACCCATTCAATTATTGATCTACTGGTTTTAAATCTTATTATTGTAGTATCCTTTATTTATCGTTATGAGTTATCTCTGCAGTCGTTGATGCAGGATTATAAGGCTGATTTTTTCGCTATAAATGTAATGGCAAGTTTATTTTATGTAAGTATTGGAACGCATTATTCAATTTATAAATCACAAAAAAATTCTATTGTAGCTCTTCTAAAAACAATGTTTTTAACGTTTGCGGGTGTAGCACTTGTCACTTTCTTTTTAAAAAGTTTTGCTTTTTCACGGTTGATAATTTTGGTTGGTGCAATGATAGGTTTTGCAGCCTTAGCTACACTACGTATGATTAGAAAAAGAAGACAAAAACAGCAACAGGCAACCAGTCAGTTAAATTCAACACGATTGTTGTTGGTTGGGGTTAATAATCAAACTGTAACCTTAATTCAAAAAATCAGAAAAGAAATTGATTGGAATTATGAAATAGTAGGTATAGTTGCTGAAAAGAATTCTGTTAAAGAATCTCATATTGAAGGCGTTCAGGTTATTGGTGATGTACAGTCAATTGCTGAAATCGTTAGAATATTTAAGATAGATGAAGTGTTTTTTCAGGTTCAAGCATTAAATAACCAACAAATATTGCAGCTAATAAGCGCTCTTCCATCCAATATTTATGCACGATTGGTATCAGACAGTATGGATTTTATTCTTGGAAAAACTAATGTTCATTATTTTGATGGATTACCCGTTATCAACGTGGAGCTGAATTATCAAAAAATGTACAATCAAGTTATTAAGAGAGTATTTGATCTAGCTATATCTTTGATAATTCTTCTATTTGGTGCACCGATTTACTTTATCTTAAAAAAGGGAAATCAACGAAAAGAGCTAACTTTGTTAAAGGATTATAGAGGTCCAATTCGATTATCGTTGCCTGTAAATGGCTCAAAATATGTATTGTTTTACAATTTGATGCTCCATGTTTTTAGAGGAAAATTGTCGCTGATTGGTGCTCCAATTTTAAATGGTAATCGTCCAGAAGAGAGAAATCTGCCCTACTATAAATATGGATTAACAGGGCTTCGTCAAGAAAATGAGTACCGCCTAGAACATGAGTCAGAAAAACAGCAATACGAAGTGTATTATTATCAGAACTATGCAATTTGGCTAGATATTGAATTGATGTTAAAAGCCTTGTTGAATGGGTTTAAACAGGTTAAGGAGCTAATTACCGCATTGCAAAGTCGTCTGTCAGCCTGAAAATTGGATTATTAAATCAAAAGATATGTTTTGTTTGAAATGTTTCAAACGTTTGATATAGGTAGGATTATGCGCGGTATTTTACTTGTAACATTATTGGGATTTATTCAATCTGTTGCTTTAGCACAAGATATTCAGCGTTTATTTAACGCTTTACAAGGCACATTTGTAACAACTGAACGGCCGGAAGATTATAAAGCCGTATTGGTTTGGAAACAGACTAGTCAAGCATTGCCAGAATTGGGCAATCTGGTTTTATTGCACGAGCGTGCGACAATTCGAACGATAGATAAACCATATAATCAACAGTATTGGGTTTTAAAAAACACCGACACCGGTATCATGTTGCATCATTATGAAAAACAATTGACCTCCTCAGACTTAATCACACCGTTGCCCTACATGGACATGCCACTTCAATTTGAAAATGGAGTTTGGATTGGTTCTGTTGAGTTTGTAAATCCTACCTATTTATCGAGATTTGTTGAATCCGGGCATCGTGCCAAAGTAAAATTGCAGTTCAAAACAGATGAAATACTGTATCACCTCATGGTTTTTGATTCGTTCGGAAAACAGGTTTATGGTCCCAAGGAAAAAGGGTATGTATTGAAGAAAAAGTAAGTAGCCGTTTATAATTTCTGCGCTACTTGCTCTGCCATTTTTGGATACCATTCCGAAAAAGTTCCGTTTTGAATATGCATTCGAATCTCCTGCATCAACCATAAATAAAAGATGAGGTTATGTTCTGAGGCTAAATACATTCCATAAATTTCATTGCATCGAATCAGATGATGCAAATAAGCCATAGTGTGTTGTTCACATAGCAAGGATGGGAATCCTGCATCAGGACTTTCAAATACATCTTTCCATTTTGAATTTTTTACGTTGATGCTGCCGTTTCGGGTAAATATCATACCATTTCGAGCATTTCTGGTGGGCATCACACAGTCAAACATATCAATACCCCTTGCAACTGATTCAATCAAATTTGCAGGCGTGCCAACACCCATTAGATAACGGGGCTTGTTTTCAGGTAACACATCTGTACAAACGTCGGTCATGGCGTACATATCTTCTGTTGGTTCTCCAACACTAAGTCCACCAATGGCATTACCTTCAAAATCCATTTCAGCGATTTTTTCTGCCGATATTTTGCGTAATTCAGGGAAAATGGTGCCTTGTACTATTCCAAATTGAAACTGTTTGTGTACATAAAGCGGTGAGGTTTCCAGAAAGGCTTTTCTGCCGCGTAATGCCCATCTATGAGTTAGTTCCATTGAATTTTTTGCATAATCAAAACTGGAATTAGCATCCGGGCACTCATCTAAAACCATGATAATATCAGAACCTAATTTCCTTTGAATCTCAACAACATTTTCTGGAGTAAACAGATGCTTGGAACCATCAATATGAGATTTGAAATGAGCACCACGTTCATCGAGTTTGCGGATATCAGACAAGGAAAAAACTTGAAAACCACCTGAATCGGTTAAAATAGGTTTATCCCAATTCATAAATTTATGCAAGCCTCCGGCTTTATGAATCACTTCTGTACCAGGCCTCAAATACAAGTGATAGGTGTTCCCAAGTATAATTTGTGCTTTAACTTTATCTTTTAAAATGACTTGAGGAACGGCCTTAACCGTTGCTTGCGTACCAACAGGCATAAAAATAGGTGTCTCGATTACGCCGTGGTCAGTGGTTAATTTGCCTAATCTAGCTTTTGTGCCAGAATCTTTTTTCAATAATGTAAACACGTAATGGGAATCCTTTTTGTGATATCTTCTGCAGAGTGCTATTTTTGGCCAATAATAAAAAAAATAGGGCATTTTAGTTGACTAGAGTTCGTTACATCACGCTCACCATCCTTTTTGATTTGGTTGCTCAGATTGTAGCCTGGTATGCGTTTTACTTTTTGAAATTCAAATTGCAGTGGTTACAAACTCAAACCAGTGTTGAACCAGCTATGATTTTCATCCCAGCGGTGATTTTAGGCTTGTATTGGATATTAATTTTCGCCGTTTTTGGCTTATACAAAAACCTATTTCTGATATCTCGACTTGATGAAATCCTCCGTGTAAGTAAAATTACCATTATTGGAACCCTCATCTTATTCTTTTTTCTTTTTATTGACCAATTAAATTGGGATGCCGGTAATATTGGAAATGCCAAGTATTTTGCCATTACCTATTGGGTTTTGGTGTTTTCAATAACATCTTTTTTTAGAATTATCATCCGAACCATTCAAAAATGGCAGGCTCGGAAAGGAATTGGATTGCATCGTGCCGTTATCATTGGTACGGGTAATAATGCCTTAGATGTAGAGGCAAATTTGAATAGAAATCGCATTTTAGGTTTGGATGTAATCGGGTATGTGCTCACAGAACAAAATCAGATCTATGATAAAAACGTGTTGCAAAAACCAGTTTTAGGGTCCATTGAAGACTTAAAACAAATTGTGATTCAACAAGAAGTGGATGATGTTATTGTTGCGTTGGAACAAGATGAATCAAGAAAATTAATCCACATTGTTGACCAATTAGATATCCCCGACGTGGCAGTAAAGATATTGCCAGATTTTTATCAGATGATTATTGGTTTAAATCAAACCAATCAAATTTTTGGGATGCCTCTTATAGATGTTCTACCTGACCCAATGCCAAGTTGGGAGAAAATTGCCAAACGCTTAATAGATATTGTTGTATCCCTGTTGCTACTCATCATCACTTTGCCAATTACGTTATTATTGTTTGTGATTATCCCAATGAGTTCTACTGGGAAAGCCATTTATAGCCAAACACGTGTAGGTTTATTTGGGCGTAATTTTACGATTTATAAGTTCAGAACAATGGTTTCGAATGCAGAAGCTTCGGGACCTCAATTAGCCACTCAAAATGACCCACGTATTACACCTTTGGGTAACTTTATGCGTAAAACCCGTTTAGATGAACTACCTCAACTTTGGAATGTGCTTAAAGGAGATATGAGTTTAGTCGGTCCAAGACCTGAACGTCCCTATTTTGTTGAACAATTCAAAAAGCAGATTCCTTTATATTCCCGACGATTGCGAGTAAGACCTGGGATTACAGGTTGGGCGCAAGTAAAATGGAAATATGATGAATCGTTCGATGACGTTGTCGAAAAAACCAAATACGACTTATTTTATGTGGAGAATATGTCGCTTCGAATGGATTTAAAAATCTTAATCAATACGATTGCGACAGTTATTTTAGGAAAAGGCCAATAAGCTCATGCAGCAAGATACAGTAGTAATCATTCCAACCTATAATGAATACACCAATATGCAGCGAATGGTGCCCGTTGTTATGGGTTTGGATGAACGATTTGCCTTATTAGTGGTTGATGACGGCAGCCCTGATGGAACCTCTGAATTAATTGAACAGTTTGCAAACCGTTATTCAGGTCGAATTCATTTAATTAAACGTGCAGGAAAGCAAGGATTAGGTACCGCTTATGTAGCCGGATTTAACTACGCACTTGAACATGGTTTTACGTACATCTGTGAAATGGATGCCGATTTTTCCCATGATCCTCACGATTTGATACGTTTAGTAAATGGAGTTCGACAAGGGAAAGGTGATATTGTAATTGGTTCGCGCTACTGCAAAGGTATCAGTATTATAAATTGGCCACTTTCCCGACTTATACTATCCTATTCCGCAAATTTGTATGCACGTTTTGTTACAGGTGCAAAGATTATGGATATGACCGCAGGATTCAAATGTATTCATCGCAAAGTGCTGGAAAAAATTGATTTAAGCCGCATACGATCCAATGGATACTCTTTTCAAATAGAAGTCCATTTTCGAGCATTCAAGGCTGGATTTAAGATTACAGAGGAATCAATCATATTCAGAGAACGGGAAGAAGGGGTTTCAAAAATGTCGAAAGCTATTGTGCGAGAAGCTATCTGGCGTGTTTGGTCACTGAAGATTAGAAGTCTCTTTAACGCTTTATAAAGTCAAATTCACGTCATTTCTTATATTTGGCGTCATAGTTAAGAAAAAAGGAATTACGTTCATGCATATTCTCGATGTTGAAAAGCCGGTTGAGGATGTAGAAAAAAAGATTGAAGAACTCCGGTCGAACAATAAGAATGGCATTTTTGATGAAGCCATCAAAAAATTAGAAAATAGCCGAGATGAATTGCGCAATCAGATATTTACCAACTTAACCCGTTGGCAACGCGTTCAATTGGCACGTCACCCCGACCGACCTTATACGCTTGATTACATTTACAAAATGTGTGAGCGTTTTATGGAATTACATGGCGATCGTTACTTCGCTGACGACAAAGCTTTAGTGGGTGGAATCGGAACTATCAACGGTATGTCGGTCATGATTATGGGGCAACAAAAAGGGCGTGATACCAAAACAAGGCAGTACCGAAATTTTGGAATGCCTAATCCTGAAGGGTATCGTAAAGCATTGCGCTTAATGAAGATGGCTGAAAAATTCAACATGCCTGTCATTACATTACTTGATACACCGGGTGCCTTTCCGGGCCTTGAAGCAGAAGAACGTGGACAAGCAGAAGCAATCGCTCGTAATTTGCGTGAAATGGCCGTTTTAAAAGTCCCTATCATTTCAGTCGTTATTGGTGAAGGCGCTAGTGGAGGTGCTTTGGGAATTGGTATGGGTAATGAGGTATATATGCAAGAGTTTACTTGGTATTCCGTGATATCACCTGAATCATGTTCCTCAATATTGTGGAAATCATGGGACCAAAAAGAACAAGCTGCATCGGCCCTGAAGTTAGCCCCTCAAGATTTATTAGAACTTAAAGTTATTGATGGAATCATTAAAGAACCTGTTGGTGGTGCCCATCGTGACCACGATTTAGCGGCAAGTTTACTCAAGGAGCAATTAGTAAGCAGTCTAAAACGTCTCAAAAAAATGAAGGTCGATAAATTGGTAGATCAACGAATTGATAAATATTCAAACATGGGTGTGTTTGAAGTGTTGGACAAAGTCTAATGGATTACCCGAAAAACGAACCTTTATTTACGTTTGAACATCGACTCCGAAGCCGATATAGTGAAACGGATAAGATGGGCTATGTATATTATGGACACTTTCTTCAATATTTTGAAGTAGCCCGAACGGAAATGATTCGTAGTTTGGGTGTTTCTTATGCCGAGTTAGAAGCCGGTGGTATTATGCTTCCGGTTGTAACAGCTGAACTTCATTATAAGGCCCCAGTTTTTTATGATGAAGAAATCAGCATTTTTGTGGACATTTTTGATGTGCCAAACCTGAGATTGAACACCTATTATCGGGTAATTGCTACCGAATCGGGCCAATTGAAAACATTGGGAAAAGTTGTTCTTGTTTTTATGGACGAAAAATCACGAAAACCGACTCGTGGCCCCTCAACCTTTATTCAGGCTATTGAACATGCTACTACCTTACGATAGACAAGATGATCTAACAGATTTAATTCAGCTTGCGTTAAAAGAAGATATTGGAAATGGGGATATTACGACGCAGGCCATTTTTTCCGGTAAAGAAATTGCAAAAGGAACATTCATAGCCAAAGCTCATGGTATCCTAGCAGGTCTTGATTTAGCAAAAACTATTTATCACAAAATCTCTGAAAAAGTTGAGTTCATTCCTTTTAAAAAAGATGGTGATGGTATCGCACCAAAAGAACAAGTAGCTCAAGTACACGGACCTGCTGATGCCTTACTTCTTGGGGAACGTACGGTGTTAAATTTTATGCAGCGCATGAGTGGAATTGCAAGTCTAACTAATCAATACGCTCAAAAAATCAAGCACACAAAAGCCAAGATTTTGGATACACGGAAAACGGTTCCGGGCCATCGCATTACAGATAAATGGGCTGTAA
>CAZIQX010000015.1:8176-9695 GCA_964541325.1 uncultured Chitinophagales bacterium
GATTAGATGTCCGATTTCTCATCAAAGAAAATCATATCGCAGTAGCAGGGGGCATTTCACAAGCAATACAGAAATGTTGGACACTTAAGCAGAATAAAATGTTGGCAGCTGCAATAGAAGTGGAAGTAAAAAACTTGGATGAATTTCGTTTAGTGATAAAAAATCATGCTCATCAAGTTGAGTTTATTATGTTGGATAACATGAGTTTAGCTGAGATGAGTGAAGCTGTTAGATTAAACTCGTCAACGTGTAAAATTGAAGCTTCAGGGAATGTAACTTTAGAAACGGTTCAGGCTATTGCAGAAACCGGTGTTGATTATATTTCATCAGGGAGTTTAACCCATTCCGTAAAAGCATTAGATATCTCCTTAATATTTGATGTAAACTGAAATGATTAAGGTGAAGCACAAATCAGAAGAGCGTTTTTGGGTTGGTCTTCTGGTTTTTCTGCCGCTTTTCATTTTAATTAATGCAAGTTTAACCACTGATAGTATTCCAATGTGGTTTCAACGGTTAAATCAATCATGGTTATCCTTACTTTGCCATTCTAAGCCGGAAAGGGCATTTTCAATTTTTGGAAATTCTATGCTTATTTGTTCCCGTTGCACCGGAATATTTTTGAGTTTGGCTGTTGGAATCCTTCTAACATTTTTTATATCCTTTTCAAATAATCTGCGTAAGGTTGCCGCGCTTCTCCTCATAAGCAGCTCAACTGTTATTTTTGTTGATGTAGTTGGTGATTATCTACTTTGGTGGAAAAACACACATCTATCACGATTTATTACAGGAAGTTTCTTAGGGTTAAGTTTAAGCTCTTATTTTATCACTAAATCAAAAAAAACATAACGGAGTTATCATGGAACAGAAACCAAGTTTTGTAATGCCAACTGTAGTACAATCAACTATTGTAGGCGTTGTTCTGTCAGTTATATCAACCATTTTTGTGTATGTATCAATTTCTGGTGAGCCGAGTGGTTCATTTTTTCAGCCCATTTCGTTTTTGCAAATGGGAATTTGCTTATTGGGAGCTGTTGCAGGTGTGTTATCCGTAAAAGCTTATGTAAAAACAGGTGTTGAAGATCTGCAATTAGGTCAAGGTGCATTGATTGGTTTGTTTGCCGGGTTAGTTTCTGCCGTTGTAATGACACTTATCGGAGTTCTTTGGAACTTTGTGGTTGACCCTGCCCTTATGGACAATATGGCTGATTATATGATTCGCAATATGGAAATGGCATTTGCAAACTCCGGAATGGGTGCAGAACAAGTTGACCAAATCTTAGGTGAAATGGAAAAGGGTTTTGAAGAACAAAAAACCTTTGTTGGAATTTTAAAAGGTTTTGGATTCTCAGTTTTGGGCTTAGGAATTATCAACGTAATTTCCGGACTCATTACCGCTAAAGTTGTATCCAAAGACTAATTAATGTCCGATTTTGAATCTCCTGTAGAATTAACCTCAGAAAAGCCGTTGCCTTGGTCGAAAAGGAACGGCTTTCCTGATTGGCTCATCGCTTTTTTTTGG
>CAZIQX010000015.1:9705-12092 GCA_964541325.1 uncultured Chitinophagales bacterium
GCTGATAATCGCCTTTGTTTTTTTTCAATTAGTAGCTAATGTATTAGCTCTAGTTTTCATTGTCGCCAATAAAGGCTTTCCCAACGACCCATCAAAATTGCTTACCTTAATTACCGAAAATTTGAGATGGGTTTTTGTAGGAAATTCAATTGGTCAGGTTGGAATTTTAGCCTTATTAACGCTTCTTTTTTCTCGATTAGTTGTTTCCAAAGAGGAAAGACCTGCCTTTTTCCGAATAAAAAAATCGCCTAATCTACCAAGCTCACTTCTGTTAAGTACACTGCTGATTATTACCATTCAGCCGACTATTTGGTGGTTAGGTCATGTAAATCTTCAGTTTCCTTTCTCTGAGTCTTACCTGGATTTTGAGAATCAGCAAATGCAAATTTTGATTGATTTTCTCACAAGTGAACCATCACTGCTTTTTATTCTTTTTAATGTGGCCGTTGTTCCGGCAATTTGTGAAGAAATTCTTTTTCGTGGATTTGTATTTCGACTGTTTTCGAATTCAGCTGGTGTGATTTGGGGTATCCTAATATCCGGGTTTCTCTTTGGTTTATACCATTTAAAGCTTACTCAACTCATCCCACTTTCACTTATAGGGATGTTATTGGCATGGTTAACGCTACAATCGGGAAGTTTATATCCTGCAATTTTAGCGCATTTTATCAACAATGGGGGAAGTGTGGTTGCAGCCTACTATTTCCCTGAATACGCCTTTGCAGTAGGAGAAGAATTTCTGCCTCCTTTTTGGATGATTGGATTAAGTTTGATTTTAACTCTTTTCTGGCTTATTCTTTTCAGACGTTCCACAAGTAAAGGAGGAAATCATGTTCTCTGATCAAAAACCTAATCATGTCGATGGCTGGATTTGTGTATATCAATCTGGTTCAGATGTGGATGCCGCAATGGTTCAAAATTACCTGGAGAGTTGCGATATTGAAGCACAAATTTTATCAAAACGAGATTCGGCTTATAACTTAAATGTGGGTGATATGGCCCAAATTTTTGTGTATGTTCCCGCCGATAATGAGAAAGAAGCCCGTGATGTACTGCAACAATGGCAGTCAGGAGCGGCAGAATTGGAACAGGAAGATTAATAGAACTTTTGTGAGCGAACTTTCTAAGCGCGTTATATTTGCGCTCATTGCTGCGCCGGCTTTTATTACGGTACTTTATTTTGGCGGTTTTTATTTTTGGACTATGATTATGCTAATTAGCGTAATTACAACTTGGGAAATAGCTCAATTATTCAATCATGCCGGATATAAAACTGATTTTTGGCCGGCATTATTGCTCACCTTAAGCTGGATGAGTATTCCATTTCACCAGTTTGAATTGCTTTTTATGGCATTTACGGTTTTGGTTATCATCGTTAAAGAAACCTTAACACCACCTCACAATCGCTACCTTTCGATTTTAACTACAAGCTTTGCTTCCATGTATCTGGCTTTGGGCTTTGTTAGTTTTTATGAAATTAGAACTTGGGTTGATGATCAAACCGGATTTTACCTGTTAATCTTGGTCATTTTTTTGATTTGGGGTAATGATACGTTCGCTTACTTTGCTGGTAAAAATTTTGGCAAACACAAAATGGCGCCCGAAATTAGTCCCGCAAAAACATGGGAAGGCTTTGCTGGTGGTTTTGCGGGTTCCTTGATAGTATTAGCATTATTTATGATTTTATTTGGGGATAAAACAGCTTACAGTTGGGCTCATCTTTTGCCAATTGCCATAATATCAGCTGTGTTTGGCCCTATTGGAGATTTATCTGAAAGTAAACTAAAACGATTTGCAGGAAAGAAAGACTCATCCCATATTTTGCCGGGACATGGAGGTTTTTTTGATCGGTTTGATAGTGTAATATTGGTTTCACCTGCGGTTGTCTTGTATTTGAACATAATTCAAAAATTAGGATTTTAAAAAACAACGATTCCTTGGGGATAGTGGAGTGGGTTTATGATTCATCTCATTTTTTATTCAAAAGAATTAGCTTTAATGCATCCGTTTGGAATTTCTCGATGGACACGAACCCATGTTACCAATGTATTTGTAGAATGGCATAAGGATGGTATTGTGGGCTATGGGGAAGCTTCACCTAATGCACGTTATCAGGAATCCCATGAAACAGCGTTACAATTTATTGGCCGAATACCCCAACAAGAGTTGGCAAACATTAAGAATGAAAATGAACTCAATTCGTATTTAACGCACTTTGCAGAAGGGGAGTTTGCAGCAAAAGCGGCTCTCGAAATGGCTTATCTTGATTGGAAAGGCAAAAAAGTGAATGAACCGCTTCATGCACTATGGAAAGCCCCGCGATTGGTCGGACCGGTAAGCTCTTTCACAATTGGAATTGATTCTAAAGAAATCATAGAAAAGTTCTG
>CAZIQX010000015.1:12102-28355 GCA_964541325.1 uncultured Chitinophagales bacterium
AGAAACCAAACTTAAAGAAGCTGCATCTTATCCAATTTTAAAAGTAAAATTAGGCACTGAACAAGACGAAGAATTAATCACCTTTATTCGCTCTAAAACTCAAAAACCCATTTGGGTTGATGCCAATGAAGGTTGGAAAACGACGGATATCGCCTTAAAACGAATAGATTTTCTCAGTGATAAACATATTCAACTGATTGAACAACCTATGCCTGCTTCGGAATGGCAAGCTATGAAGACCGTTCGAAAAGAAACGAGTATTCCTGTTATTGCCGATGAAGGATTTACCGGTAAGGAATCTCTGGAACAAGTGGCTGAATCGTACTCAGGAATTAATATCAAACTAATGAAAATGGGTAGTTTGGTTAAGTCATTGGCAACGGTGCAACAAGCCAAAGCATTGGGCTTAGAGGTTATGATTGGATGTATGATTGAAACAGCGTTGGCAAATACAGCCGCTGGAATATTGAGTATGTGGGCCGATTATGCTGATATAGACGGATTTTTACTGCTTAAAGATCGCCCTTTTCAGGGTTTTAGCTTTGATGAACAGAATCGAATTGTACTGAATGATTTACCCGGCTTGGGCGTTATTCCTGTATAATTAGAAAAAAATGTATGTCAGAAAAAATAATTATTGCCGGTGGTTCCGGTTTTGTTGGAACTTATTTAGCTCAACAGCTTGCTAAGGATGGATTTCAAGTAGTTATCCTATCCAGAACCCCTAAACAGAACAAGTCCACTTCTATTTCTTTTGCTAATTATTCCGATGTAGTGGATGTGGTTTCCGGAGCAAAAGCGGTAATTAACTTGGCGGGTCATAATTTATTTGATGCTCGATGGACCGATGAAATCAAGCAAAAAATCATGAATTCGCGTGTGGATACCACTCGAATGTTGGTTGATGCTATGCATCAGTCCACTGTAAAACCTGACGTTTTTATTTCTGCTTCCGCATCGGGATATTATGGAAATAGAGATGCGGAATTTTTGAGAGAGGACTCTCATCCGGGCACTGATTTTCTGGCACAAGTGTGTATAAATTGGGAGAAAGAAGCTCTAAAGGCACCTGTTAAACGTATCGTTATCCCACGAATTGGTATTGTACTTGAAAAAAATGGCGGAGCATTAGGAAAAATGTTAACCCCCTTTAAACTTTTTGTTGGTGGTCCGTTAGGAAATGGGAAACAGTATTTTCCGTGGGTTCACATGCATGATGTGGTTGCAACGATTCGTGAGTCGATTACAAATCCACAATTTCAGGGTGTTTTTAATTGTGTTGCGCCTCAATCAATTACTATGGCACAATTTGCTAGTGTCTTAGGTGATGTACTCCATCGACCATCACTCTTTTCTGTTCCTGAATTTGCGCTTAGCTTGGTTTTTGGGGAAGCTTCTGATGCTTTAGTTGCCAGTCAACGTGTTGTTCCTCAAAAGCTAACTGCTTGGAAATATGGATTTAAATTCGAGGATTTGAAAATAGCATTAAGCGATATTTTGGACTAATAAATCCCTGCTGTATGAATTATTCTTCAGTAGGAGATTCAACTTTCCCGTATAAAGTCCAACAACGCAAACCACCTCGTGTTTGAGCAATCAATTCTGGGAAACCATCGCCATCTAAATCGGATAAAACGGGATATTCAATAGCAGAAGTCGGTAAATCGTAGTAGCGAAATCCACGATATAACTCCCAGGCATATAAACGTCCAAAACCGGCCACCGCTAACAATTCCGGTTTCCCATCTTTCTGTAAATCAGCTACAATTAAATCAGCATTATTGGAGGCTGGTTGACCCATATTCGTGGTGAATCGAATATCACCTGAATAATTGGTCACAAATAAAGCACCGTTAACACTTTGATGAACCATCATAGGCTCAGTATAAATGGTAATCGAGTCTGTTTTTATTTGAAGACGTCCGACATCGAGAGGAGCTGCATTCACAGCCGCGTTACTCAAATACATGGAAGAGAGTCTCAAATTTGGAGCCAATGAATCGTATGCAGTGTTTCGAAGCACATTTAAACTGTCAAGAAATAAGCGGTCGGACCCAAGACGATACACATGTCCATCTCCGGCACCCATCATCAATCCATCCTGAATAGTGGAGGGTTCGGAAGTAAAAGCTGCCGAAATAAATACCGGAAAACCGTCTTGTAATCTACCTAGTGCATCAAAACCATACAAACCATTATCAGCTTGGGCAAATAGGGTCCAATTTCCGGCAATTCGATCAAAATAGGGTTTAAATCGAACTTCAGCAGAAGTAATAACCGGCCAACCACGAAGGGGTTCTCCTCGGCCATCCAATGCGTGAATTTGTCGATCGGCAGTGGCTACAATAACCTCCGGAATTCCGTCACGATTGATATCAGCAATAAGTAAAGGAGCGGTAATTGCTTCAGCAAGTTCAAATGGAAATTTGGGTAAAGGTGCTCCAGTAGTATTCCATGCATACACTTTATTTCCCGCAGCAACCATGATCGCTTTTTGCCCATTTCCATACCAATCATACACAACCGGACTTCCAACGGGTGTATCAGTGCCGGTTTCAGCGGAAAAATATATGGTACCGTCGTTAGCAACCCCAACAACACGCTTCATGGTATTGGCAACAACAATTTCATCACGATTACTTCCGCCGATATCGGCAAGAATCGGTTTACCGGTAAGTTGAGCACCATCTAACGGCGCTATCCATTGTTCTTCGAAAGGTTGAGTATTACGCTTTTTGGTGTACCCGTTAACTTGAATGGAAATCGAATTTCTATCGGGTGAAAGGTTGAGTAAACCGGCTAAAATTTCAAACTTTGAGGTGTATGCGGCTAGGTTAGAATTAGGATTCAAATAGTGTTGGATGTAGCCGGTAAACAAACGCGAATCCACATAAAAGAAAGCACTTTGTGAAGTTCCAACCGTTTTTCGGATGTCTAAATAAGTTTGATTATATGCAATTACCCGACGGCGACTTCTGTCGGAACGAACACGATTGGTGAGCCCTAAACGTGGGGAAATTACTAATCCTTCTGAGGTAACTCCTAAATAAAACGTTTCATAGGCGCATAAACCCGAACCAATTAAGGATGCCAATGCACTTGAACGAAAATAATAGGCATTGTCAGTTGATGATATTAGTCCCCGATTTGACAAATCTCGTAACCAGGAATACACTGCACGTGTATCATTAATTTTTCGGATGTATAAATTTTCTCCAATTCCGGTTAAACCAGCCGGAGCAAAACCAACAAAAGCAAGCTCATTTCCCAATGCTGCGGCTAGGTCATTAGCTAAGCTCGGTGATGTACGTAAAGCAGAATCCAGGGGAGAGATAGGATTTAGAACCGGTTTTACTAAAGGTTTGCTATTCAACAAAATAAATGTAGCAGCATCAGTTGGGATGTATTGATCTAATTCAGGTTCTTCATTACCGGAGCTAATGGCATTGGCTAAAGCTCCCTTTTCCGGTAGAAGCGGAATTGAACCAGTAAATTGAAAAGCTAAAGTTTCATCCAAACCAAATTGCATAGTAATGGGTGCAACCCCTAAACCTTTAAATGATTCATCAAGAAACGGGAAAAACTTTACCGCTGCATAAACATTGGCTAGTTTATCCAACTTACCAACATTTATATATACATGTTCATCAGGTTGATTCATAAGATTCAGATTTATGGGAGTGTACTCCTCTAATGCCACACTTACAACGGTTTCGAGTGACTTACTACTTTCCGAAACATAAATGCGTGAATCAGTCTCTAAGGCAAATAAAATTCGATTTTCAATGGAAAGTTTGTAAAGGGTTTTGCCTTTAAAACGGTATTCATCAACAAAAAGCGGTCGAGCAAAAGTCGCTCTAAACGTATCCATCAACCCGGATTGATTTTCAATTATCCAAATAGTTTGTAATTGGTCGGATTCTGCAGGAAAAAATGCAATAGCATGCAAAGGTAGAATTTGTTTGGCTGCGACTTCTAAATCAGCCAAAATAGGTAAGGCCGAGGCAGTAACATCATCAAAAAAAGAGCCTGTTGTAGATTCTAATAAACTCCGTATGCTTCCATTTTGTTTGGGAACATAAACGGCAACGGTTTCTTCTGGAAGTAATTCTTGCCAAGGTTTATCAGGAATACTAGAACATGCCTGAGAAAGAAGAAGTAAAACCGAAAAAAATAGATAAGCAATCGAACGTTGATTCATGTGATTGAACTAATTCTTTAAAATCGCGCTGAAATTAAGGTTTTTTACATTGAAAAGGGCAGTTATGCATGAAATCAAGGTATAGAAACGCAGAATTCTCCCTAAATTGCACATTCCAAGCCAAACAACCTCTATGTCTTTTTTAAACACTTACTTTTTTTGGTTTTTACCGGCGTTGCTCATCCCTCTAATTATTCATCTGTTGCACTTCAGAAGACCGGAAAAATTAGCATTTTCATCTATTGCATTCTTAGAGGAATTACAGAAAACGGTTGTTAGAAAATTACGACTACAAGAGTGGCTACTTTTAGCTCTTCGAACGTTATTTGTTATAATGCTTTTAGGTGCATTTTTGCGTCCTTTTATGAGTGATTCAAACGGAATTCTAACTCAAGATGCACCCATTCACATTTGGATAGAAAATAGTTTGGGCATGGATCGGGTGGATGAAAACGGCCCTTTCATTAATCAAGCTAAAGATTTGGCAACTCAAATTATCACTCAAGCTGATGAATCCCAACGTTTTGTCATTTCACCAACCGCAGGTATTCGTCCACCCTTGCAACCTCTTACAAAACAAGAAGCATTGCTGCGATTGCAACGAATTGAATTTGTACCCGGATATGTTCAACTTGCTGAATTATTGAATGAATTGCCAAAAGATGCCGACCAAAAGGTGATTTTTATCGGAGATAATCATCCCGAAAAGTTTAAAGCGGTGTTACCGGATTCATCAACAACACGGCATATTTTAGAATGGATTCCAGTTGGCAGTCATCAGCAATCAAATTTATCTATTGATGATATCCAATTAGAATCGCCTTTTTTGGTTAAAGACAAACCGGCAAAAATTCAAATTAACATTCGTGCTAGTGGGACCGAAGGAGCGGTAAATGGAAATCTGTTGTTTTTGATGGATGAGGTTATTCAAGGGGAATATCAGGTTAGTTTAGCCGGTGGAGAAATTAAGTCCTACACGTTTTCGGTAACCCCAACGAAAAACGGATTTGTACGCGGTCAAGTTCGTGTGCAAGGTGATGCCTATGCTACAGATAATCAACGGGAATTTATTTTGTTTGTGCCTGCGGTAAAACGAGTTGCGGTTATTACAGAATCTGGCTTACCCAATGAGGACTTACTCTACATGCGAGCTTTTTTAGATGCTGCTAATGCGGGTATGAGCGATTTACAATTTACGTTCGTGGATATAAATGAAATAGATAAAATTTCAAGCGAGGATGTTGCAGCTATTTGGCTTTTAGGGTTGAGAGAAATACCTTCGTTTGTGTTGCCTATGGCTCAGAATTGGATCAATCGCTCCTTAGGGTTATTGGTGATTCCTTCCACGCAGTCAACGTTGGAATCGTATAATCGTTTATTTAGTTCTCTTGGGCTTTCAACGCGTTATGAAGGTATTCAAGGGTCATTTTCTGCACCAAAAGTAGTGGCTACAGCAAAACTAGCTGATGACGCTCACCCTATTTTTGAGCCCATTTTTGAGCGGAAAAAAGGAAAGTCACTTTCATATGAACCACCAAATGTGTTTGCATTTATGCAAATCCGCCTGCAAGGCAACCGATTTGCAGCCCCCATTTTAACAACCAATTTAGGTTCCGTTTTATTGGTTGAAGAGCGGATTCAGCAATCCAAAATTCTAATTTCAGCTATTGGGGGTGGTTCTATGTGGTCGAATTTTCCCGGAAATGCTTTATTTGCTCCAACATGGTACCGCGCAGCATGGTATGCTGCCATACCTGAAAGCGGTGGACTTTTACAAACACAACTAGGTAAGGAGATTGCATTTTCAACTAATAGCGCAATTGATGAAGTACAAGTAACCTTGAGTGAACAGCTTACCAAACAAATTCGTTTGAGAAAAAAAGCGGCAAGTTCCGTTGTTAACGTTGAAACAAGTCAGGAAAAGCCGGGTTGGGTACAGTTCAATCACAACGATAAGAATCTTTTTGAAACTGCGTTGTTTCTAAATCCTGCTTACTCAAACTTTAAGTCTGTAAAAGTTGGTGAAATTGCAGAATTATTAGGTAGGCAGGTTAAAGATATCCGGGTTTATGACGTTAATTCAAAAACTGAAATAAACGATTTAGCCGGTATTTCTCGTTTTGGTTCTGAATATTGGACTTGGCTTGCAGTATTGGCATTTTTATTGTTAATTGCAGAATCGTCCGTCAACTATTGGTTTAAATCAACCGACTCCTGAAATTGCCTGTATGACTGAATTTCTACTTGTCAGCACTCTTGTTTTTTTGACCATCGTATCAACCATGCTCACGATTGTTACGCTTGGAAATGCAGTGCGTTTGCGTAGGGTTAAAATGAGTTGGAAATCAGGGCATTTGGGTGGATATCCGCTTTTTAGCAGTCTGTTTTTGGTATTTACAGCCGTATTTTTTGCCCTTTCCATTGTGCATTATCAGGAACCGGATTACGCTATCTTTTTAAGCTACAATTGGATAGGCTTAAATTGGTTTATTTCTTCATTTTTGATGTCGAAGCGATACATTACTGAGCACGGTATCGTAAAAAATGTGAACGATCCTTCCCAAACAATCAGTTGGAATCAGGTATCTGATTATTTTGAATCCAAGGATGAAAGAGGAACTCGATTTATTTTTGTTTATCAGACACTTGTAGGAAATCAAAAACAGTTTCGACGAATTGAATTGCAGGTGCCTCCTACATTTTTAGAAGGATTCAAACAAATGATTTCATTAAAGTTAGGCCGTCGTTTCGACCTCTCCATCCATCAATTTACCGACCACAAATCAATATCATAAACATACTTGGACGATCAACTCCTTACGCTCAAAGAAAAAGAAAAGGTAATTCTAATCGGGGTTTACGGCCCCGACCTTAGCCGTGACGAAGCGGAAGAACATCTTTCAGAATTAGAACGCTTAACGGATACCGCTGGTGGTATCACCGTAAAAAAAATCCTTCAAAACCGAACCACTCCTGACCGTGAGTTTTATATTGGAAAGGGAAAGGTTGATGAAATCGGTTTAATCATAACGATGTATGGTGCCGATACCCTAATTTTTGATGATGATTTAACTCCGTCGCAAGTTCGCAATATTCAACGAGTTACTAAAGCAAAAGTAATCGATAGAAGTGGTCTTATTTTGGATATTTTTGCTTCGCGGGCTCAAACATCAGCGGCAAAAACGCAGGTAGAATTAGCTCAGTTAAATTATATCTTACCACGTTTAACACGAGCATGGACTCACCTTTCCCGACAAAAAGGGGGAATTGGTACAAAGGGTCCCGGCGAAACACAAATTGAAACCGACCGCCGTTTGATTGGCAAGCGCATTGCCGTATTAAAAGAAAAGCTAAAAAAATTAGACCAACAACGATTTATTCAGCGTAAGGGCAGAGAAGAACTCACGAGAGTGGCTTTAGTTGGTTACACCAACGCAGGTAAATCCAGTTTGTTAAATGCACTAACAACAGAACAAGTTTTTGCAGAAGATTTATTATTTGCTACGCTTGATGCCACTGTGCGCCGACATCAAATTGGGAAAAAAAATATTCTAGTTTCTGATACGGTTGGTTTTATTCGCAAATTACCTCACGGACTCATCGAAAGCTTTAAATCAACCTTGGATGAAATTCGTGAAGCCGATATCCTACTCCATGTGGTTGATATATCCTCAACTGCAATTGCTGATTACATTAAAGTTGTACAAAAAACGCTCGAAGAAATAAAAGCAGACGATAAACCGGTAATTCTTGTATTTAATAAGGTGGACCTCATAAAAGATCCGGTGAAGTTGGCTGAAATAAAATTAGCTTATCCTAAAGCGGTTTGCATTTCTGCCGAACAACAAATTGGATTAAATGAACTTGAAGCCGAAATTTTGCGTTATATTGCAAACGAATATGAAACGGTGACAGTTCGTATTCCAATAAACAATTATAAGTTAGTATCCTTTGCCCACGATGTGGGTACAGTGAAGCACGTGAAATACGTGAACGAGTGGGTCATTATGCAGGTTGATTTACACAAAAACGACCGCATCAAACTTGAAAAGTATTTACAATCAGCTGAAAGCGAAACAACTCCGGCCGTTTAAAGTACATAGCTACATGCTAATAAAATCCTGCCTCGAACAAACTTATCCTCAAATCTCGGAAGTGCATTCCGCCGTTGACGCATTTGAACTAATGAAATCAAGTGGAGTTAAAGAACTTCCTGTGGTAACGGAAACGCAGATTTGTGTTGGTATTATCAGTGAAAAAGATGCTTTGGGAGATTTAGGCGCTGTTCAGATAAAAGATGTACTCACGCACAATCTCATTCAATCGGTTCATCAAGATGATAGTTGTTTAGAAGGGTTGAGACTAATTCAAAATTCAGGATTCTCCATTCTCCCGGTTACTGATTCTGACGGTTTATATATTGGTATTACCACTAAAACAGGATTAATGGAGCAAATTGCGCGCTCATTTAATTTTGATGTGCCCGGTTCTGTACTGCTAATTCTTATCGAACAGCGTGATTTTATTTTACATCAGGTGATTCGCATTATTGAACAAGAACAGGTACACGTTTTGGCTTGCGGTACTTCAACTGTGGAAGATGAACCAAGTTTAGTGCGGGTAAGTATTAAATTAAATCAATTCGATACCGGTAAAGTTCAGGCTGCCCTCCGCAGACACGGTTACGTAGTTGAGTCGGTTTCGGATCGTGTTTTCGAACAAGATTTACTCGAAAAAGCAGATGAATTTCTGCATTTCCTGAATTTGTAAAAACAGTTTCAGCAATATCTTCGTTTTAAAGCTACGTTTAGCATACGATGATTTTAACAGAATTCCGCCAATCTCTTTACTGCGAAACCTCGTTTTGTTTTTCTTTGAAGTAAGCCATTCAAACACCTATCTTTAGACGCGTTTTTTGCTTTTTTACACATAATAGATGTGTTTTAGCATGATAAACCTCAAACAAGTGGACTCATCCCCAAATCGAACTGCTTTGAAACGTCGGCTTATATTTGTTCTTCAACTTTTTTTATTGGGCTCAGTAGCTGTTGCACAACAACCGAGGTTTGGAAACTTGGATTCCTATTATAAGTCGCTGATATGGCACGAGTTAGATTTTTTTGATTTCTCTTATCAAGATGCCCATGCTTATTTAGTGAGCGATTTTTTTGAGCCTGAAAAAGAAACTGCAGATTATCACAAGTTACAATCCCAACTCGCATTCGATTCTACTGCAGCTGATATTTTTTCCGATGTTTTCATCAATAATTGGTCTAATTCGGATTACGCCGTTATGGCAAAGCTTCAATTAGCCAATTCCGCATTTCGAGCTGCAGATTATAAAAAAGCGATTCAGGACTACGAGGAAGTTCTTCTACTTGATAAAAATCAGGAAATAAGTGATAAGGTGTTGTATTGGATGGCTGAATCGGCTCGTTTGGACAAAAATCTTAATCAGTCGAGGGCTTATTATTTACAATTAGCTGATGAATTTCCCGGTTCGGATTTAGCACCCTCAGCATTGTATGCACGTGGTGCCATGTTTCTTTCAGAAAAGGAATATGATAAAGCTACAGAGGCCTTTGAGTTACTAAAAGATCGCTTCCCAAACGATAAGGTTACAAGAAGAATTGGTACCGCATTGGGTGAAGCTTACTATCAACAACGTCGTTTTGAGGAGTGTATCACAGCTTTAAAGAATGAGTTACCTCTTTTACAGGGCGAGGAAGAAAGTAAAGCTGTTTTTCTGATTGCAGAATCCTATAACTATTTAAATGATTTTGAAAATGCTTCTGCGTTTTATTTACGTTACAATAACATCAACGAAGGAAAAGAAGAAGCCCGTTATGCTCAATATGGCTTAGGTTGGGTTTATCACAAACAACAGATTTATCATTGGTCGGCGGAATCATTTGGAAAAGCTGTTTCGGGCGATGATGATTTATCTCGTAAAGCATTGTATTATAAAGCAGTTAATGAAAAACTAGCCGGTTTATATCCAAAAGCAATGGCTTCGTTTCAATCTTTTGGTGAACAATATAAAACCGGATTTTGGGTTGAAGAGGCTTATTACGAATGGGCAATTTCGGCATTTGAATTTAATCAGTTTACCGAAGCGATTGAAATCCTTTTGGAAGTGATTCGTGGAGGGAATAAACTGAATCAAGCTGGAAAATTGTACAGTTTATTGGGTGAAGCCTATTTTGCCAACAATGAATACACGCGTGCTATGCAGGCTTTTGAGGAAGCTGAGCGCAGTGTAGATATTGATCCGGATATCAAAATTCAAGCTGGTTTTCAGAAAGCTTGGTTGTTGTACCGAAATCAAGCGTATGCACAGGCACAGCCTTTATTTGAACAAATTTTTAAAGCACATCCGGATTCCAAAGTGGCAGCAGAAGCCTTGTTTTGGTCAGCCGACGCTTTTTATAGTCTAGAAGATTATGGTCCTGCCGGTGCTCAGTTTGGCCAATTTATTCAACTATATCCGAGCCATAAACTAACCGGTGCAGCCCGATATTCTTTAGGCTGGAGTCATTTCAAGATGGGTGAGTTTAAAGAATCGGTTACTCCGTTTGAGGAGTTTTTAGCCAATTATCAGCCACCACCAATCGCTCTTTTCCCTTATGATATTGATACACGTTTACGCTTAGGTGACGCACATTATGCCTTGCGTGAATATGATACGGCTATCGCTTATTACGAAAAAACTATTGGTGCTGATCCGGGTGGAGATTATGCCATTTTTCAGATTGCAAACAGCTATTATCGATCGGATAGAACCTATGAAGCGGTTACTAACTTTCGAAAAATGTTGCGGATTTATCCTTGGTCGCGATTGCGTGAACAAGCTCAATACAACATTGGTTACGTGTATTTTTTGATGGGAAATTATGATCAGGCTATTGCTGAATTTAATACCGTAATCACAAAATATCCTGGAACTCCATGGGCGGCAAGAGCTCAGTATAATATTGGGGATGCCTATTACAATGCCGGTAAATATCCTGAAGCTATTCAGGCCTATAAAATGGTTCTTGATAAACATCCCAAGAGTGATTACATCCTCGATGCGATTAATGGAATTCAATATGCTCAATTAGCATCAGGTGAATCAGATTCTTCAGAACAGATTTTTGAAGAATTTATTTATTCTAATCCAAGTTCAAAAACGGCTGATCGGTTACGATATCGTCAGGCGGAGACGGTGTTACAATCCGGAGATTATGCAGGTGCTGTAAAATCCTTTACTGAATACATTCGAATAAGTAACAATAAAAAACTTGTAGCAGAAGCACGTTATAATTTGGCAGAAGCTTATCGCTTACAGGGAAATGAAGACCAGGCTATTGAAACTTTGGTTTCGTTTATTCAAGATTATCCCGAAGTGGAAAAAACGCCTGTTGCTATGAGTTTATTAGGTCGCATTCATCTCGAAAGAAACGAATTTGATGCAGCTCTCGATGTGTTTTCGCGTCTCGATAAAGAGTTTATTTCCTATAAAGCTGAAGCCTTAATTGGCTTAGGAAATGCTGAGATTGGTAAGCAAAATTATGGGGTAGCACGAACTCATTTTGAGCGTGGTACCCAATTATTCCCGAATAATGATGCCATGAAATTAGGGGTGGCAAAAGTTAATTATGAGGAAATGAAGGATGATGTTGCCTTACCTCAATTACAAGAAATTGCCAAGCGCAATACGGCCGCAGAAGGGGCTGAAGCTCAGTTTATGATAGGTAGAATTTATCAAGACAAACAACAATTTAATGAAGCTCTTGATGCTTTCTCAAAGGTGAAAATTCTGTATGAAGCGTATGAAGTATGGGTTTCTAGTGCCTTATTGGAATCCGCTATATGTTATCAAAAATTAGGAAATCCAGTAGAAGCTAAAAAAACACTTAAGGTGTTAATTGAAAAATACCCTAACACACAAGCCGCAAAAGATGCGGAAGAGATGATTCAGTAAGATACAGCCTAATCAACCATGAAAATCAGCCCTGTTAGATCGCTAAAAGGCACTGTGAATTTGCCTCCAGATAAATCCATTGCTCACCGTGCAGCTATGTTTGCTGCTTTAAGTGAAGAAACCTCTATCATTGAGAATTACTCATTAGCGGCCGACCCTCAATCAACGCTGAGTTGTTTGCGTCAGCTTGGCGTTTCCATCGAACAAAACGGAACAACTGTAAAGGTAAAAGGTGTAGGTCGAAATGGATTTAAACCCCCTTCGATCCCTGTTGATTGCGGAAACTCGGGAACTACCATGCGACTACTCTCCGGAATTATTGCGGGTGCCGGAATTGAAGCTACTTTAATTGGCGACGCATCGTTAACGGGGCGACCCATGAAACGAGTAATGAATCCTCTTTCAGCAATGGGTGCAACATTTGAAGCTCGTGAGGAGAATTATCCGCCTCTTACCATCAAAAAAAATCTTGGGTTACAAGGCATACGATATGAATTACCTGTTGCAAGTGCTCAAGTAAAATCCTGTGTGTTATTGGCAGGGTTATTCGCTTATGGAACTACTGAAGTGATTGAGAGAGTAGCCACTCGCGACCATACCGAGCGATTGCTTAACTTACCGAAAGTTACGGATGAACACGGAGTTACGATTCTATCATCAAATCGAAATCATCCCATTCCTGCTCAGAATTATGCCGTTCCGGGTGATTTTTCAGCGGCTACATTTTGGATGGTAGCCGGAAGTATCGTTGAAGGTGCTCAGATTAGCATCCCAAATGTGGGCATGAATCACTCAAGAACAGCTGCTTTGCACATTTTAAAGCGCATGGGGGCTGATATCACCGTGAAAAATGAGAGAATTGTTGGTGGCGGTGAGCCGGTTGCCGATTTAGAAGTTCGATTTGCTTCTTTAAAAGCCACTGTGATTAAAGCAGAAGAAGTGCCGAATTGTATTGATGAACTTCCCATTCTATCGGTTGCTATGAGTTTTGCAGATGGCATTTCAAGTTATAGTGGTGCTGAGGAACTTCGATTTAAAGAATGTGACCGAATTATGGCGGTTTCGGAATTACTGAAAAAAGCCGGGATTTTGTTTACAGAAGAGAAAGATGGGCTAACCATTACAGGAAATCCATCTCATATTGCCCAATCGGCTACTTATGAAACCTGGCATGACCATCGAATTGCGATGTCTGCGGCCATCATGTCGTTAAAAGCCAAACAAGCATCTGAAATTATTCATGCAGAAGCGGCAAGTGTGAGTTATCCTGCATTTTATGATGATTTGAGAAGTTTAAGCATTGAATAAGTCTAAAGCGCATGAATTTCTTCATGCGCTTTTTTTATGTCTGTTCGTCTGTCAATTTGTCTGTTATTTTCTGGGTGGCACTGCAATTGTCGTATTCCTCGCTGAATCGCAACAAAAACCCTGACTTATGGCCGATTTCAGCGCAGAATTAGAAAAAACAATCTCCAAATTCGGAAAAGATGTTCAATCTTTTGTTGAACGTATCACCGATGAGTTTAATAATGAAGAGGCGTTTACTCCTTCAGCCGATGTTATAGAAACCGATGAACAGTTTCGCTTGGTGATGGATATTCCCGGTTTAAACAAAGAAGAAATTACAATCAGCCTGAAAAACGGTGTACTAAATATTAGTGGTGAACGAACAATGAAAGTTGCTGAAGGCGAAACTATGAAACGTCGTGAGCGACAGATGGGCGCTTTTTCACGCAGTTTTGCCATTCCTGAAGATGCAAACTCAGCAGAAATTAAAGCCACATTCAAAAACGGTGTATTAACAGTAAGTCTGCCAAAATCAACGGTTTTAAAAGATTCAACGAATATAAAAATTGACTAAAAACACTTAAAATCAATAAAAACAATGGGAAAAATAATTGGTATCGACCTTGGTACAACCAACTCCTGCGTTTCTGTTATGGAAGGCAACGAACCGGTTGTAATCCAAAACTCTGAAGGTGGTAGAACAACTCCTTCCGTAGTAGCATTTACAAAAGATGGTGAGCGTCTTGTTGGTGCGCCAGCAAAGCGTCAGGCTATCACCAATCCGAAAAATACAGTGGCTTCGGTTAAGCGTTTTATGGGACGCATGTACAACGAAGTTGAGTCGGAGATTCGTCACGTATCCTACGATGTAGTTCGCGATGGCGACGGAACAGCTCGTGTAAAAATTGATGACCGTAATTATGCTCCACAAGAAATTTCAGCCATGGTACTTCAAAAAATGAAGCAAACCGCTGAAGAATATTTGGGCGAAAAAGTTACAGCTGCGGTTATTACTGTTCCTGCTTATTTCAACGATGCACAACGTAAAGCGACTCAAGAAGCGGGTGCTATTGCAGGTTTAGAAGTAAAACGTATTATCAACGAGCCAACTGCTGCTGCTTTAGCTTACGGTTTGGACAAAAAAGACAAACTACAAACAATTGCTGTGTACGACCTTGGTGGTGGTACATTCGATATTTCTATTTTGGAATTAGGTGATGGTGTTTTCGAAGTAAAATCTACTAATGGTGACACGCACTTAGGTGGAGACGACTTCGATGCAAAAATCATTGATTTCTTGGCCGCTGAATTCCTGAAATCAGACGGCGTGGACTTACGCAAAGATGCTATGGCGATGCAACGTTTAAAAGATGCCGCTGAAAAAGCAAAAATCGAGCTTTCAAGCAGTATGAAAACCAATGTGAACTTACCGTTCATCACCGCTGATGCATCAGGACCAAAACACTTAAACATTGACATTACTCGCGCTAAATTCGAGCAGTTAATTGATGATTTAGTTCAACGTTCACTCGAGCCCTGTAAAAAAGCCGTAGCCGATGCCAAATTGTCGGTTTCTGAAATTGATCAGGTGATTTTGGTGGGTGGTTCAACCCGTATTCCAAAAATTCAGGAAGTGGTGAAACAATTCTTCGGTAAAGAACCATCAAAAGGTGTTAACCCCGATGAAGTTGTTGCCGTAGGTGCCGCAATTCAAGGTGGTGTATTAACCGGTGATGTTAAAGATGTTGTGTTACTCGATGTTACTCCACTTTCGTTAGGTATTGAAGTTCTTGGTGGTGTGATGAACAAACTCATCGAAGCGAATACCACTATCCCGACAAGCAAATCCGAAACCTATTCAACGGCCGCTGATAATCAAACATCGGTAGAAATTCACATCTTACAGGGTGAACGTGCACGTGCGGTGGATAATAAAACATTGGGTCGTTTCCACCTCGATGGTATTCCACCGGCTCCACGTGGTGTTCCACAAATCGAAGTTACTTTCGATATTGATGCGAACGGTGTATTGAATGTAAAAGCTAAAGACAAAGCAACCGGTAAAGAACAGAAAATCCGTATTGAATCTTCATCGGGATTATCTGATGCAGAGATCGAAAGAATGAAGCAAGCAGCTAAAGAACACGAAAATGAAGACAAAGAAATTCGTGAACGTGTTGAAAAATTAAACAAGGCCGATGCCCTGATTTTCTCAACCAAAAAACAATTGGATGAGTACAAAGACAAGATTTCAGAAGGCAATAAAACCAAGATTCAGGAAGCTTTGGAAGTGCTTGAAAAAGCCCACAAAGAAGAGCGAATTGCAGATATTGACCCTGCGATGGATGCCTTAAACCAAGCATGGTCGGCTGCATCAACTGAAATGTATAGTCAGGCTTCGCAGGATGCCGGAGCAGCGGGTAACACCGGCGCCGGTGCTGAAGGACAATCATCAGCTTCCGCAGATAATGGTGCTGTTGATGCCGACTTTGAAGTGGTTGACGACGACAAGAAATAAGCGCTCAATCGAAGTTAAACATCAAAAGCCAATCCGGTAACGGATTGGCTTTTTTTATGTATGAAATTTCGTTTTACTGCAAATGTTTAGTGGCTAGTGATGAATATTCACGATGGTACTATTAATTTTTTTTGAAAATGTTGTAAAGAAATCAGGGATAAATTGATTGAACTTTGTAATAAAATAAGCCATAAATCTCGCCAATTTTGTTACTAACTATACCATAAATACAGTAGAGAATTCGATTCACTTTCATTTAATAATGATTAGCGAATTATAGT
>CAZIQX010000016.1:0-11654 GCA_964541325.1 uncultured Chitinophagales bacterium
ATCATATTCGTAACAGCCATACTTCCGGTGTACACTCCTGTGTAACTTAGGGTTACTGTTTTTAAGGGTGTGTAATTTATAGTTAAGTACCCGTAATTATTTGGGGTTCGCAAAATTTCGGATGTGGATATTTCTGCACGAATATCTGAAGCATCAGAAGGCGACCAAATCACTTCTTGGGTATCATACAACGCTTGTTGAAGAGTTGCACCTGATTGAACTACCCAATTAGTGCTAATCGCCCAATTTAATTCCAGATTGATACCCTGAACATGTGCTCCTTCTCCATTTCTTTTTGTGATTACACCTACACCATTCGGTAATTCGGTTGGATCCGATAAAATAAAGGGATTATCGAGGTGTGTATAAAAATATTCCAGCACTACACTCGATTGTACTAACCCTACAATTTTGGTGTAGTTTAAGGATGCTGTGATACTGTTGGAGCGTTCCAGTTGCAAATCAGGACTAAGTTGAATAAATCGAGCAGCCCCGCCAACCGTTTCAATATGCAAATCTTAGTCGAAAGCCTGATGAGCACGATAGCCTTGCGCTAATGAAAGACGTGCTTTCAAGGTTTCTGTGATATCGTACATAAATGAAAGTCGCGGTACAAAAACGGTTTGATTTCGATTGTTTTTAAAATTGCTTTCGCCCAAAAGATAGCGGCCATCTACTTGAACGGCATCAAATCGAGCACCGGCTAAAATGGTAAATTGATCTACAGGAAGCCATTGTAACTGTCCATAGGTTCCTAAGGTTTGCACTTCTTGATGAATTGAGCGATTGTAACCGGGCATGGCATCATCTACATGATTGAATTGCCACTCAGAACCTGTTGTCAACGAAATGGCTTCATTCATAACAAAAACATATTGCGCACCACCTGCAACTGCCAGATCCGACGAGGTTCCATAGGCATTAATAGCCAATAAATCATCGTCCGTTATAGAGTCGCCTGATTGAATAATGCGTCCACCTGCGCCATAATAACTATCTCGATTAACGGTTTGAGCCGATCCGTATAAGGCCAATTTATGACGCATATTTTCAGAAAAGCGCTCATAAGAAGCCGTAGATCCAACAATGGTATGTTTCAGTTGCTCGGTTAAATCGGTTTGATGTGGTGCTAAATGAAAATTATTCCCCCCTCTTCGAAACTCTTTAATGGTGAAAGCACTCAGTTTCACTTTTGAGAGTAAATCAGGATTCCAAAAAGCATCAAAACCAAAGGTTGAATTTTCTTGTTTGGTAATTTCAGAATAACCATCTGCATTGGCATCCCAAGGGTCACGATTGCGAATAAATCCATAAAAAGCCAGACCACGGTTATAATCAGAGCTCACTATCGAACCATTCACATTCAGAGTTCTATCGGGTGTTTCTGAATTGGTAAACCCTTGATTTAACCCAAATTCAAAGCTATTCAGAACAGGGTCTTTAGTTATGATATTAACGGTTCCTGCAATAGCATTTCCTCCGTATAACACAGAACCACCACCTCGAACAACTTCAATTCGGTCAATCATGGTAGTAGGAAGCATTTCAAGACCATAAACACCTGCTAATGCTGAAAAAATGGGCCGAGAATTAATGAGTATTTGTGAGTAGGGCCCTTCCAAACCATTCATTCTAAGTTGAACAAATCCACAATTTTGACAATTGTTTTCCACACGTAAACCCGGAGAAAAACTTAACCCTTCCGATAAACTTAACGATTGGGTTTGCTCAAAGGTTTTTTTACCAATATTGCTGATAATTACAGGCGACTCGTACGAAATTACTTCAGAACGTGTACCTGTTACCACAACTTGTTCCAGATTTAATACGTCTTCACGTAACTGAATATCTAGCATTTTTGTCTGATTAGGCTCAATTATAATCTCAATTGTTTTTGACATATACCCTACCAAACTGACTTTCAACAGATATTTGCCTACAGGTAGGTCATTGAGTTGATAATGACCATGTAAATCAGATATTGCGCCTTTTTTAAGGTCGGTGATGTATAAATTGGCAGCAATTGCGCCTTCTTTTCCGGCAAAAACGGTTCCTTTAAGATGGCCTCTTTGGGCTGATAAACCGGAATAGCTTAAAAAAACAAGAAATACTGGAAAAATTAGTTTCATAGTTTTTATTATTTAGTCATGGCTAAATTTATAAATAGACACACTTAATCGCAATTAAATTCATATGAGAAATCAGGTTTGCCACCGCGGTGGACTTCTTAGTTGCTTTAATGATGAATAACCTTTTAGGGGATGCAGAAATCTAACTTCATCTATACTTTCACAATGAAATCATAAAGATATTGTTTGAACTAGTAAAACTTGATGAACCCCGTCATTGGGTTTGCTGCAATGAACACAGTTGTGTAGGCTTGGGTTTTGCTCTGTATCTACTATTTCTGCTTTCCCTCATTGATATGAGCAAGCGAATGCAAAAAACCTGATAACAGTAAAAGTAAAAGAAGTAAATAAATAAGTGAATCAGCCGGCTTTTTCATCGCCGCCTAATTTAGATTAATTTTAAATAACAATCAATTTACTGAGCTTACACTATGAAACTTAAGGTTTATGGGCAATCATTCGTACAACAGAAGCTAATCCATTATGATATTCCCCTTCATTCAATTCCACTTCCATGGAATTCAAGTCGGTTATGGTCAGTTCTGAAAAATCATGCTTTAACATGCTTTCTGTATATAGTAAAAACTCCTGTTGTGGTCCACCCGACGCTTTACCTAATTGCTGTGGATTAAATGCTTCAAGAATGAGAGTACCACCAGGCTTTAAAAGTTTGATGAGTCCACGGTGAAAAGAAATACGCAATGATTCCGGCAAATGCACAAAAATCAATACAATTAGATCGAATTCATTTTCAGGATAAAGGTGTAAATCAGCTACATCGTGCACATCATAGCGAATGACCACTTTTTTTTGATGCGCCAAGTGCATGGCTTTTTTTTTGGCTGAACTACTTTGGTCAAATGCGGTAACCTCCCAGCCCAGTTGAGCTGCAAAAACCGCATTTCTGCCCTCTCCTTCAGCTGGAAATAATGCTTTACCCGGAAGTAAAGAGTGAATAGTATGTTTATAATAATCATTGGGTTCAGTGCCGTAAACATATTCAGTTAAGGCGTAGCGTTCGTTCCAAAATTCTTTCATGATAGATATGTATTAAGAGGAGTTGTAAATAGTGATTGATGATAAGCTAATCTCGAATTTTTTTAACTAAGATTCTCTTGTTTTACGCATACCTTGCATCAGCTTTATCTATCATTCAATTTAAATTACTAGGTTAAAGTTATATTTCGCGGATTAAATACCATTGAGTGGACCAAGTTATTACCTTAAAATGAATCATTTTCTTATTTTCTTTTGGCACAGATTGAAATCCGACCTCATTTTTAACTACTTTTAAGCGAATTGCATAAAGGAAAACGACTATGATTCACCAGTTTAGCAGTGAAAACATTCAAGAAATAGGAATAGTTCTCGGAACAGAGGCAAAAAGAACAGGAAATGTGTATCGCCTTGAGTTAAAAGACGATTCTGGAACCCGAAAATTAGCCCTGGAAATACATGTAGGATTAGAGGTTGGCGGACAACAAATTAACATGGTTTCCGTGTATGCAACTAACACATTTCTCCAGCTTCACAACTGTACCGGTTTTGTGGCATCCGATTTACTCAATCAAGTTACTTTTTTTGGAAAACAAGAAGGATTGGTATCGGGATTAATCATCGAAAAAGAAGCCGGTTGTAGTTTGTACTCCAATGTGAATGAGCATTTACTATCAGGAGATTTCACTCAACTTCCTCCTGAAATTATGATGTCGAGTGTAGCTTTATCCCTCACAGAGAATATCGATTTTGAAGGCTTTTCATTCGACGAAGACTAATTATGTCGAACTCAACAACCATAGATTTAGTAAATGAATCCGGATTTTCGATTCCCGTAACCGAATCGAGTTTATTAACCTGCATCGAAAAGGTGTCATCAGGAGAAAAAAAAGCATTTTCCCTTGTAGAAGTGGTTTTTGTGGATATGGATAAAATTGTGGAAATCAATACACAGCATTTAAGCCGAACCTACATAACCGATATTATTACATTTGATTATACCGACGAAGACAGTGAGGCAATCGAAGGTACACTCTATTGCTGTGCGCAGCGAATTGCAGAACAAGCAGAAGAATTTGGAGAACCTCTTCTTCGCGAATTTCACCGCATTATCATTCATGGACTCCTTCACCTGTGTGGTTATGATGATTCAGACGATGCTGCAAAAGCACAAATGAGTAAACTAGAAGACCTGTATCTCGACCAAATTTCTTTGTAACTTTAAAGCATGCAAGAAAATGTAATTGACATCATCGTAAGTATTTTCAGACGCTTACAAGCCGGTGAACATCTCAAAGAAATTAATTCAGACGATTTTTCGAAATACAATAAAAGTGAGTTTATTGCTGCCTATTCTTACGTACTCGAACATCAAGAAAAATTAAAAGAACAAAATGAACAGCCGATTATTCCCCGAATCTTGCATTTGGCTGAGCGTCTTGTTCTAACCCCAAAAGCTTATGGCTATCTGTTGGAACTCAACAAGTTAGGCATGTTAAGTTTTGCAGATATGGAATTTATAATCGAAAAAACGATGCTTAATTCCAACATTCGGATTGATATTGAGCAAATGAAAGCCTTAGTAGCGCGCTATTTATATCATCATAAAAATGCATTTGGCGGTAATTTTAATTTTACAGGTAACGAAGCAATTAATTAGGATTAACCTTTTAGTAAGGAATAACTAATCCAATAAGCCAAAGCAGAAGCTGAAACACTCAACAGCACATTCAATACGATATTTGCGAAGGCTTGCAGGATTAAACCTGTTTTTAATAACTCTACCGTTTCCATCGAAAAAGTGGAAAATGTTGTTAAGGCGCCCAAAAATCCTGTTGCAATTGCCAAACGCATAGGTTCCTGCAAATTTCCAGTTTGAACCATCCCGACAACTAATCCTAAAACAAAAGAACCGACAACATTCACAGCTAGTGTTCCATAAGGTAACACTCCCGGAATCATACTTTCAACCCACGTTGTTAATTTATAGCGAGATATTGCGCCTAAAGCACCACCTAATCCTATCCAAAGTAATTGTATCATTCGCAAAGCTACTTATTTTTTTGGAGTAATTCCTTTCATGCAATTACTTAATTGAGAAAGAGATTCTTTCAAGTTGCCGTCTGTGATTTTTTTCTTGATTTCAGGATACATTTCTAAACAAGCTTGCATCATGAGTTTTCGCTCATCCGATAGCGCTTGATATTCCTTATTTTTGTCATTCATTTTCACATCAAAAGGTAACTTAAACGTTCTTTTTAAACCGTCTTTAGTCTGACATTTCCATGGAACCAAGCATAGTAGCTTTTCGAGAAGATTTACATTTCCCTGCCCAAAAACGCATTTATTTGAATCATGCTGCCGTAAGCCCAACCACGCAGTTTGTCAATAAAGCCATTGAAACTGAAATTAAAACACGTTCTGAGTCAGACCCTGAAAATTTAAATGTGCTACTTTCAAAAATGGATGCATCCCGAAAAATATTAGCGCGATGGATGCAGATTGAGGAATTTAATCGTATCGGTTTTGTAAATAATGTGAGCACGCCGATCTCATTAATTGTAAACAGTTTAGATTGGAAATCAGACGATGAAATTTTAGTAAACGAAAGAGAATTTCCGTCCAATAAACGCCCTTATGAAAGCCTGATTTCCAAAGGAGTACGAATTGTTTCTGTTGGCAACCAACAAGGCGCAGTTCGTGCGAATGACATTCAAAATGCCATTACAAAACGCACCAAACTTGTAGCATTAAGTGCTGTTCAGTTTTTAAGTGGCTTTAAAGCCGACTTATCTTCAATTGGTGAAATTTGCCAAAAAAACGGCATTTTGTTTCTTGTTGATTCTATCCAAGCCTTGGGGCACGCACCAATTAATCAATCTGAAATTAATGCTGATTTCATTGTTGGGGGATGTCATAAGTGGTTAATGGGACCTACCGGCCTAGGCTATTGCTACATTTCTGAACAAGGCGAGCATGCAATGAAAACTAAACCAATTGGATGGCTGAATTATGAATCGCCATGGAATCTTTTTGCGCAGGAAATCTCGCTTCTAAAAGGTGGACGCCTACTGGAATTAGGGGGTATTTCATCGTTGAATGTAGCTGCATTGTATGCGAGTTTGCGACAGTTTGATACCATTGGCTTGGATAGTATTCTGATGTATACAGGTCAGTGGGGGGCCTATTTGCGTTCTCGTCTTACAAAAACCGGAGCTGTATTTGGTGATTTTAAAGATGATGAGCGATCAGCCATAACGAGTTTATACTTAGGTAAACGTGCAGATGAAGTACATCAAACGTTAAAAGCAAACAACATTGATACCGCCGTTCGAGAAGGTTATTTGAGATTAAGCCCACATTTTTATCACAATGAAAGTGAAATCGAAGTAGCAGCTACTACAATACTGCAAGCTTTGTAGCATTACACCTTGCACAAACGTTGAATCATAAAAAATAAAATCGAGCGCTCATCTAAGGTTGAAAAGCCTTTTATTGCTCGGTCTGTATCATATAAAATTTCAAAAATAAGCGGTAAGGCGCCCAATGAATACAATCGGGCTTCTTTTTGAAGCATTGTTAAACGATAACCGTTTAATCCGGTCTCTGCACTGATTTGGTCGGGGCTTGCGCCCTTAGCTTGCAAACGTAAATATTGCCAAATATTCATGTACATGGAGGTAAAAAATCCAAGCATTTTCAGCATTTCACCGACAGCCCCATCCCCAGTATTAATCATGTGTTCCGCAATGACAAGGGCATCATGTGTTCTCCGATTGATAATCGCGTCCTTTAATTCAAAAACAGTGTACTCTTTGGTGACCCCAACTAAATCACGAACATCTTTTTCTGTGATGTTTTCCCCTTTTTTTGCTGTAGCTAACTTTTGAATTTCATTGGACAATAAAAGTAAATCCCCCCCCACAAATTGAACTAATAATTGTGCAGCGTGTGACTCAATTTTTGCCTGAAATTTCATCGTTGCCCAATCTGAAACCCAATCCGCTAATAAATAATCGGGGGTAACACTAAACTCAAAATGTGCAACCGTTTTGGATGAGGCGAGTGCCTTACCGATTTTGGTGGTTTTGGCTATCGGTTTTTCATCAATAAAAACCACGAGTGATGTGGGGTTTGGGCGTTCGATGTAAGGCAAAAAATCATTCAAATTACCACCATCATCATTCGATGAAGCACTCCCCTTTGCCAATAATTGAAAATCCCTAACGACTACAATCCGTCTTTCTGCCATCATCGGATAACTTCGACAGAGCCCAATTACCTGATCTACTTTTCCATCCTGCCCATGAACCAAATTGAAATTGAAGTCCTTTAAATCGGAGGGCATCAAGTTATTAATTTCGTCTAAGGCGCGGTCGTGAAAAAAAACTTCCTCACCAGTAAGATAATATATCGGGTGCAACCCTCCACGGATGTCTTTCAGAAAATCCTGATAGGTATCAAGTCCGGTTTTTTTCTTGGATTGCATGAAAATCTGATGTTTTAAAAAAATTCGCACAAAATCGTTGTTTAAACAACGCTAGTGAAGTTTAACAATACAATTTGAGGGCAAAAAAGGAATTCCCCTTGAACTGACCGTTCGTATTTCAAACATTCATAAGATGGTAAAAATGATTGAAAAAACCATTTAAACCATCTTACTTACTTAAAATCAGCTTATGGGTAAAGACGTCCTAAAGTGCGAGCAAACGGAATGGTTTCTCGAACGTGGTGTAAACCACAAATCCAACTTACTGTTCGTTCAACACCGAGACCAAATCCTGAGTGAGGAACTGTACCATATCTACGCAAATCCAAGTACCACGCAAACGCTTCTTCGCTTAACTCATGTTTTTTTATGGCAGCCAACATCACATCAATATCATCTTCGCGTTGAGAACCACCAATAATTTCGCCATACCCTTCAGGAGCAAGCACATCCACACAAAGAACCACTTCTTTGTTTTTAGGATCACGTTTCATATAAAATGCTTTGGCTTCAGCTGGATAACGGTGAACCATGATAGGTTTATCGAATTGCATCGTGAGTAACGTTTCATCAGAGCCACCTAAATCATCGCCCCATTTCAGGTTTTCTACCGATTCTTTCCAAACGGGAATATTGCGCAAATCTTCTTCTATTTCTGCAATACGTGTTAATATTTCTTTTCTGCGATTTTCAATTTGAAATTTGCGACCTTTTTTGGCATTGTTGAACTCCGCATTCATTTCTTTTTCTTCAGATTGAAGGGCTTTGAGTTCTTCTGTACGTGAAAGCTGCATGTCTTTCAACATATCACGAGTTTTGTCGCTTTTTAGCAAGTCGATAGCATCGGTGTAAGAAATTCGTGGAAATGGACCTTTAATGGCTTCCAATTTGGAGGTATCACGTCCTAAAATTTCCAATTCTTCTTTTCTGTTTTTAAGAACCGATTCCACAATATAGGTTAACATGGCTTCTGCCAATTCCATATTCATGTCTAAATCGTAGAAGGCCATTTCCGGCTCAACCATCCAAAATTCGGTTAAATGTCGGCGAGTTTTTGATTTTTCAGCTCGGAACGTTGGTCCAAACGTGTACACTTTTCCATGAGCTAAAGCCATTGCTTCGGCATACAATTGACCTGATTGGGTTAAATAGGCAGGTTGATCAAAATACTTGGTCTCGAATAAAGTGGTTGTACCCTCAGCTGCGTTTCCAGTAAAAATCGGGGCATCAAGCTGCATAAATCCACGCTCTTGAAAAAAACGATGTATAGCATACACAATCTCGTTTCTAACTCGCATAATTGCCCACTGACGCTTACTTCTGAGCCACAAATGACGGTTGTTTTGCAAGAATTCAATACCGTGTTCTTTTGGTGTGATAGGATAGTTTTCTGCAATTTGGATAATGCTGATATCGGAAATGTGAATTTCGTAACCACTTACTGAACGTTCATCTTTCTGAACTATCCCGGTTACATACAGTGAACTTTCTTGTGTGAGTTTATTGGCAGCTTCCCACACATCTGCACGAACATCGGTCTCAGAAGTAATACATTGACACATACCGGTTCCATCACGCAAAATGGTGAAAACCAAACTTTTAGAAGAACGTTGATTATAAACCCAACCGCCTAATGTTACGGTTTGACCTACATATTTCGATAATTCACTAATTGTAACCATATTAATCGTTGTTTGAAGGGATTAAAACTGTTTCAGTAAAAAGTTCTTTTTGTAAGAATTCGGCGCAAAATGCATGTAAGTCTTCAGCCGTAACGGCATCAATATCGCGTTCAATTTCATCTAAAGGGATGTAACGATTGTAATACATTTCACTTTTTGCAAGACGAGTCATTCGGTTACTCATATTTTCTTGCCCCAATAATAACATGCCTTTGAGTTGTGTTTTTGAGTTTTGTAATTCCTGTTCAGGTACAGGTTTGCTGGCCATTTCGTCTAACTCTTTGAACACCAATTCTTTTACATGATCAATATATTCTTCATCCGTGCCGGTGTATATTGCAAAAAATCCGGTGTCATAATAGGATTGAATACTTGAATTTATGGTGTAGCAGTACCCGTATTTCTCGCGCACATTTTGGTGCAAACGGGAACTCATCCCACCACCAAGAATCATGTTCATTAATAATAATTTAAAACGGTCAGGATCGGAAGAACTCAAGGAACGGCGCCCTAAAACTAAGTGCGTTTGTTCAATTTCTTTTTCAAGTTTACTTTCTCGCTTCACATATTCAGGAATAATCTCTTGACGAGACACTTGTGTACCGGATGGATGGTTCCCAAAGTAATTTCGCATATGATTTACCACTTCATCATGATTCACATTGCCCGCGAAAGCCATAATAAGGTTATCAGCTCGATAATGGGTATCCATAAACGCATACAATTGATCACGATTGAATGCATTAACGGTGTTTTCAAAGCCTATAATAGGGCGCCCTAAAGGATGACCATTATAAATTTGAGCAAGAAATTCTTCGAAAACATAATCTTCAGGGCTGTCGCGATACATCTTCATTTCTTCAATGACCACTTTTTTCTCTTTTTCGAGTTCATCAGCAGGGAACGTGGAATTCAACACCATATCAGCTAACACATCAATTGCCGTTAGCAACTCGGTATCGAGACAGCGAACATAATAAGCGGTGTACTCATTAGATGTAAACGCATTCATGTAACCACCACGAGCTTCAATGGAAGAAACTATATCAAAAGCTGTTCTAGTCTTCGTGCCCTTGAATAACATATGCTCGAGAAAATGGGTAATTCCAGCTTGTTCAGCTGTTTCGTAACGTGAGCCTGTTTTTACCCATATTCCACCGGAAACACTTCGTACTGTTGGAATATATTCTGTGATGATAACTAAGCCATTTTCAAGTTTGGTTTGCTGAACCTGTTCCTGCATGTATGCGTTTTAAACCTGTTTATTTGATTTTATGATGCGCTATGAATAAAATTACTGACTTCTTATTGCTGAAAAGAAGCGCCCAAAAATACTTGTTTTCCCATTGATTTGTGGCATAAAAAAAGGACTCACAAACGGTATTCGTCGATGAGTCCTATAATTTTTTTTGACCGAATCTTTTATGAATTCGGTTTTACGGGCGATTATTCACCTTGTGGTCCATCATGTTCGCGCGATTCACGTGGTTCGCGTTCAATCAAGGCTTTACGAGAAAGTTTGAGCTTTCCACCATGTTCTACTTTTAACAGCTTAACCGTGATTTTGTCACCTTCTTGAAGTACATCGCGCACGTTATTGATTCGTTTGTGATCAATTTCAGAAATGTGTAATAAACCATCTTTACCCGGTGCAATCTCAACGAATGCACCAAATTCTTTAATGGATTTTACAACACCCTCAAAAATCTCACCTTCTTCAAAAGAACCTGTAATTTGTTTGATACGTTTAATTGCAGCCGCGGCATCATCGCCATTCATCGCAGCAATCGAAACTAAACCTTTGTTACCTTGTTCTTCGATTACGATTTCCGTGTTGGTTTCTTTTTGTAATCCTTGAATTACTTTACCACCAGGACCAATTACAGCACCAATTTGATCATTTGGAATTTCAATCGTTGTAATGGTAGGAGCATATTTAGAAACTTTTGCACGAGGAACAGAAATGGTTTCTGCCATTTTACCTAAGATGTGTAATCGTCCTTGACGAGCTTGTTCCATGGCACGTTCCATAACATCATAAGGAATACCTTTTACTTTGATATCCATTTGGCAAGCTGTTAACCCATCGGCTGTACCGGCTAACTTGAAGTCCATATCACCTAAGTGATCTTCTTCACCTTGAATATCAGTAAGGACAGCTACTTTTTCGCCGTCAACAATCATACCCATAGCAACACCTGATACAGGTTTTTTCACAGGAACACCGGCATCCATAAGAGCCATAGAGCCACCACAAACCGATGCCATGGAAGACGAACCGTTTGACTCGAGAATATCAGAAACTACACGTACGGTGTAATTAAATTCAGCATCGGATGGCATCATCATTTTCAAGGC
>CAZIQX010000016.1:11664-17079 GCA_964541325.1 uncultured Chitinophagales bacterium
GCGCATGGGTTTAGCTTCACCGGTTGAGAATGGAGGAAAATTATAATCCAACATGAAGCTTTTGCTTTCTGTGGAGAATAAGGTATCAACGGATTGAGCATCACGCTTTGTACCAAGCGTTACAGTTACTAATGATTGGGTTTCACCACGAGTAAAGATAGCTGAACCGTGTGTGCGCGGAATATAACCTACTTGAGTCCAAATTGGGCGAACTTGGTCTAATGCACGACCATCTAAACGAATATTTTCGTTCACAATCATGGATCGGAATGCTTTTTTCTGAATGTCGTAGCAGAACTCTTTGATAGTTGCTTTGTCATCGGGATAGGTTTCTTCCAGCTGAGCAATAACATCATCCACTACGGCGCTGATTGCATCAGAATATTCTTTTTTTGCCGGACGCGATTTGGTGATTTCATCTATACGATTACCAACCAACTCAACAACTTTGGCTTTAAGTTCCTCATTAACAACGGCTTCAACAACTTCGCGTTTCGGTTTGCCGAATTCCTTTTGTAATTCTAACTGCCAATCGCACAATTTAATGATAGCATCATGACCAAATTTGATGGCGGCAAGCATTTCAGCTTCCGAAATTTCTTGCATTTCACCTTCCACCATTGCAACGCTTTCGCGTGTTCCACCGATTACCAATTCGATATCGGAGGTTTTCATTTCAGAAATAGTTGGATTAATCACTAACTCACCATTAATACGACCAACACGAACTTCAGCTGTTGGCCCATCAAACGGAATATCAGAAATAGTTAATGCGATGGATGAAGCCACACCGGCTAACACATCACCATCATTTTCTTTATCAGATGAAATAACGTAGCACAAAACCTGTGTTTCGTTCAAATAACCCTCGGCAAACATTGGACGAATCGTACGATCAATCAAACGGCTTGTCAAAATTTCTTTTTAAGTAGCCTTACCTTCTCTCTTGAAAGACCCGCCGGGGAAGCGACCCGCAGCATAAAAATTTTCGCGATAATCAACGGTTAAAGGGAAGAAACTCTGCCCTTCTTTAGCTTCATAGGCACTTACTGCAGTAGCAAGAACCATAGTTTCGCCCATACCAACCACTACGGATCCATGAGCTTGTTTGGCCAATCGGCCGATATCAGCTGTTATAACTTTGCCCGGTGCAAATTCAACTGAACGGATGTCTTCTTTCATGTCTTTTTCTTCTTTTCTTTATTCAATAAACGATAATTGGTGCAGATAATAAAATAAAAAAAGGCACGAATATCGTGCCTTTCTACAAATATTATTTGCGGATACCAAGTTGCTCGATAATAGCTCGATAACGACTGATATCTTTTTTCTTGAGGTAATCTAACAGAGAACGTCTTTTACCTACTAATTTCAACAAACCTAAACGAGTAGAATTGTCTTTAGAGTGAGTTTTTAAGTGATCTGTAAGATTGTTGATGCGCTCGGTGAAGAGTGCAATTTGAACTTCTGGTTTTCCGGTATCTGCTTCTGTAGCACCGAATTGCTTGAAAATCTCAAGCTTTTTTTCTGAAGTAATACTCATTGTGGGATTTCTCCGCTTTAGATTAATGTTATACTAAAGTAGATTTTTAGTAGACTCATAAAATACAGTTTTTATGTTGAAAATCAAAGCCAAACACGGAACAGGAGAATTCAATAACCGCCTCTACACATGCTATTTCTGTGTTTTGCAAAGAAAACAGTCAATAGTTTTTCCTTAAAATGTGTAGTCCAAACGGTTGTTTTCAAAATAATCTCCACACAAGCTCTGAGAATAGAATGCGAATACGTTGTTGCTAATTTGTCATGTGCAGCATCCTGTTATGTTTTAAAACCTCTTCAACATATTCTAGTTGTCACAATCTAACTCCAAGAACGAGTTAGCCGCAATGAATTTAATGTCACAAAAGTGGATGATAAAATCATGGCAACGATGGAAATTATAGGATTAAGCAAACCCAGAACAGCCAAAGCAACTCCAACGGTATTGTAAAGAACTGCCCAAATAAAATTGGCAACCAAGGTTTTATGCACTCGTTTGGCTTGTTCAAACACTTTTCCTAAAGTGGAAAATGATTGGTTAAAAAACACGATATCAGCTTCAGCTTTATTCTGATTCACTCCTTCGTACATAGCAATAGAAATATCAGCTTGTGCCATAGCCAATAAATCGTTAAGTCCATCACCAACAAAAGCTACTTGATCTCCTTTTTCGGTTAAGGTTTTTATATAAGCCGACTTGTCTTCAGGTGATTGATGTGCTAAATACGTCCAATCAGAATGAAGTAATTCTTTTCGGGGAACAGGGTCGCCACTTAGGATTGATATTTTCACATCTTTATTGCTTTTCAGCATTCTAAATGTTTGGAGTACTTCGTTTTTAAGCGGATAGGAAATATGAAATCTAAGTGCCAAAACGTCTTCAATAAAAAGCCCAAACTCATTCTCTTTCAATTGGTTACTCATGTCAGACTTATGATTTAACACAGCGATTTGCAACATCTCTTGATTTAAAAGCACGTGCGCCCGAATTCCTAATCCTTGTATGGATTGTTTGTCAGATATAGGCAAAAGTCTATTCAGATAGGATTTGCCATAATCCCGAACAGCTTGAGCTAAGGGATGATTTTGATCTGATTCAACACTTAGTAGCATGCGCATCATGGTATCAAAATCCCACAAATCAGTTTCTGCCTTCACCTCACTGATGGTTGCGGTTTCAGTTAATGTACCGGTTTTATCAAACACAAAGTGATTGATATCTTTCAATAATTCAATGGCTTTACTTCCTGTTTTTAGGATAATACCGTTTTCATGGAATTTTTTGTGCGCAATCCATATAGCTGCAGGAGTGGCAATTGAAAAGGCACATGGACAAGATATCAACAACACAGAAAGAGCATTACTTAAAGCCGTTTGAGTATCACCCAAAAAAAAGTACAACATAAACGTTAATACTGACATCACCGACATGGAAGTGATCAACCACTTGGCCGCTTTTGAGGCTAAAATCTCGTACTGGCCTTTTTCTTGTTTTTGTGCTACATAATGATTCCAATACGCTGCAAGACTTGAACTATCGTATAAGCTGGTAATCCGAACTTTCAGACCTTCTTGCAAGGCAATGGAACCTGCCTGAATGGTTTCACCAAAACGAATTGTTACCGGTTCTTCCTCACCGGTTAAATGCGCCTGATTAAAATCACCACTTGCATTCAGCAAATTGGCGTCAAAAGGAAGCATTTCGTTGGGTTCGAGGCTAAGCAAATCACCTATTTCCACACTGTTGGCCGGCGTTTTCACCACATTGGAACAGCATCCTAATTTTTGTACTAATGGAACTCCAACTTGCCATCCTTGTAAAAATGCATTCACTTTTTGTTTAAGATGGGCGTCTAGCAATAAACTACCGGTGTAAAAGGAAGCAATCATTGCTGAAGTTTCAAAATATTGGGTGGCGTTGTTTTGCATGAAATTCATCACCGATAAAAGATAGGATGATGTGATTCCTAATGTAATTAGCGTACCTAATGAAAATTGACGCGTTTTTAGCTCTTGATAAAACCCTTGAAATAATTCTTTCCCAACCAAAAATAACACACCTGAACTCAATATTATGCTCACTATTTGCAGAACACGGGGAGAATTGTGTTCTATGTGAACGTACCCACGATTAAACCGATATTCCAAATAACTTGGCCCAAATAAAGCATTCCTTTAAAAGGGATGGTGGTTCGTAAGGTTCGGGTCAAAATCCACAACGCTACTCCCGCACTAGCTAATGATGCCCATCCATAAACCATCGTGTTTAAGTGAACAGGACGCACACGTCCAAAACTCAACCATTCTATATCACCGAGATAATCAGGCAAATGCATCTTGAATGATGCAATTATGGCGAGAATGGAACCATACAATAACCAAAAAATGGCTTGTATAAAGAATGACATCACCACGCTTTTGGAGTCGGAATCGGTGAATACCCGTCGCTCTCCAACCGTGTTAAATTTAATTTCGCTCATAGTTACTACTTAAAAAGTTGATCAATGGGTTTACCAAGAGGTTCTTCCTCGTCGAATATGAGGGTTGCACCTTTATTTACATTTTTCCAAAAGCCGGACTTGATACTCCAAATTAATGCTGAACCGGACAACACAATCATGAATATCGAAATCAGAAAGACGACTAATGAACCATCTGCTGCATTCATAGAAGTAATAGTTGTATCCATTCAATTGTCTTGAACGGATGTTTCAAATTGCTAATCTCAAGTTGAAACAAGCTGTGCTTATAGCTTGTTATTGATTGCGCGGAAGGTAAAAGGTGGGCTGATTAAGTTCTTCTACTTTAGTTACACAGAGAATTTTCAAGCTAAAAAGTAAAATTCTAACTAATTGAATTTATATGACTTACATAAATATAGATTATCTCTATAAAAGACTTATAAACCTGATTATGCGAATTATTGGAGTTTGATGAACCTTATTAAGATTTCAAAAAGCATAGAAGCTGATTCTTACACAAATACTGAGAGATACTTTTTAGATTGATGATGATTTCTTCAGATTTGATGATTGTAACATTTTAAGTGCATCTTCCTTATCCTTATTCAACTGAGCAATCAATTCCGCTAACCCATCAAACTTCATTTCGTCTCTTAATCGAGCTTTATATTCAATAGACATCTTTTTTCCATAAATCGTCTCATTAAATTCAAATACATGAACTTCAATAGTTCGCTCTTCTCCTTTAGTTACTGTGGGACGCACCCCAATATTCATCATTGCGCCATAGGTTTTTCCTAATACGTCAACTTCAACGGCATATACCCCATTTTTTGGAATAATTTTACGCGGATTTTCAGGTTTGATATTTGCTGTTGGAAATCCGATTGTTCGGCCCCGTTGATCACCATTAACCACCGTACCAACCAAACGATAGGGATGCCCCAAATATCGTTCTGCTTGGGTTACATCCCCTTCATTCAACAACGCTTTGCGAACCGCTGTACTGCTAACAGTTACTTCCGAGATTTCATGTGCATGAACTAAGCGAACATCAAAATTATCTTTTTTTCCAATTTCGGCAACTGTTTCATAAGAGCCTGTTCGGTCACGACCAAATTTGTGATCATAACCAATCACAAAACAACTCAAACCGATTTTTTTAACGATATATTCTTCAACAAACTCCCGGCTAGAAAGCAAAGAAAAATCGCGATCAAAAGGAATCACAACCAATTCATCTAATCCGCAACCTGATAGTAATTCTGCTCGCTCTTCCAGTGTGGTTAGCAAACCAATACACATCTGAGGATTTATAATATCTCGTGGATGTGGGTCAAATGTAACCAAAACCGACCTTGCATTTCGTGATTTAGCTTCGTTAATTAAAACCCGAATTAAACTACGGTGA
>CAZIQX010000016.1:17089-17517 GCA_964541325.1 uncultured Chitinophagales bacterium
TACTGTGACCTTCATGTACCCCGTCGAATGTTCCAACGGTAACTACTGTATTAGGGTGATACGTTACATCGTGAATACTAACGAGTTTCGTCATGTTTACCAAAAAGAGATTTTACTTCGGTTTCAGTTAAGGCGGAATCTACGTGAAATTTTCCTATTCGAGTACGTCTTAATGCAGTAAGGTGTGCGGCACTGCCTACGTTTTTACCTACATCATGTGCTAAAGAACGGATGTAGGTTCCCTTTCCACAAACAACTCTGAGTTCTACAAAAGGAAGTTCAAAACGTATAATTTCAATTTCTTTGATGTGTACTTTACGAGATTTAATCTCAACTTCTTGCCCTTTTCGGGCATACTCGTATAATCGTTTTCCATCTTTTTTTAATGCTGAAAATATTGGAGGCTTTTGATCAATTTCCCCTATAAA
>CAZIQX010000016.1:17527-18133 GCA_964541325.1 uncultured Chitinophagales bacterium
ATACTGATTTGGAGTTCTTCTTTTGTGATATGCTCCCAAGGTGCTGTGGCTACCACTTCTGATTCTGCATCGTATGATGCTGTTTCTTCACCAAACTTTAATTCAGCAATATATTCTTTTTCATCGGCTTGAACGTGCTCAATAAACTTGGTGGCTTTTCCTAATCCTAATACCAAAAGTCCGGTTGCCATAGGATCTAATGTTCCCGCATGACCCACTTTTTTAATGCCACTAGCCCATCGCAGCAGTTTAACTGCCCAAAACGAACTTCGCTCTTTGGGCTTATCAAAAAGCAAAAAAGCGGCACTTACTTCGTTTAAGTCCGCTTTTTGTAGGCTTTCTTTTGATAAAATGGAAATGTTCTCAAATACTAAATCAGACATCAAACCACGAATTTAATCGTTTTCAGTGTTTGATTTCCCAACCTTTTCGTCATTTTCATGAATTTTCTTGAATACTTCTTCCATTTTTTCTGCATAGGAAGCCGTATCGTCTAAATACAAATTCAATTCCGGCATTCTACGCATTTGGTGACGAATTTTTTTGGATAACTTGAATCGAATATCTCCAACATGTTCTTCCAAGTGTTGAAAAAATGCTTTTGCA
>CAZIQX010000016.1:18143-27661 GCA_964541325.1 uncultured Chitinophagales bacterium
GCATTTCCTCCACCCATTATACTGATAAACACCTTCGCTACGCCTAAATCAGGGGTAATCGTGATGTCGGTAATGGTAATCATGTTGTTGTTTTGGTACTCCTGAAGTATGGGAGCCAAATCTTTTTTTAATAATGAGGAGATTTTATCGGTGCGAACGCTCATGATGGTTTTAAAAATTGGTTTGGGATTCCGGTTTCACCGGTTATAAGCAACTCGTTCTGCAACAGATAGCCCTGCTTTGCAACAAACAGGGCTTTTTTGAAATTATGATAACTTTCGTTTTACTTCGTATTGTTCGTAGGCTTCAATAACGTCACCTACTTTAATATCGTTGTAATTGGTGATGGAAATACCGCACTCATAACCGGAAGCCACCTCTTTAACGTCATCTTTAAAGCGGCGAAGGGCATTCATTTCACCATTAAATACTACGATTCCGTCACGTATTAAGCGAATTCTTGAGTTTCGAATCATCTTACCGTCTGTTACATAACAACCTGCAACCGTTCCAACATTAGGCACTTTGAAGGTATCACGAACTTGGGCAGTACCCAGAATTTTTTCTTTCAATTCGGGTGATAATAAGCCTTCCATTGCTTCTTTAACTTCATCAACGGCATCGTAGATTACTGAGAACAGACGCACATCAATGCTTTCTTGTTCAGCTAATTTACGCGCATTTGAAGTGGGTCGAACTTGGAAACCAATAATAATTGCATCCGATGCTGAAGCCAATAACACGTCAGATTCAGAAATAGCACCCACGCCGGTGTGAATAATCTTAACCTGTACTTCGTTGGTTGAAAGTTTCTGTAATGAACCTGAAAGTGCTTCGATTGACCCGTCCACATCCCCTTTGATGATGATGTTCAGATCTGAAACTTCGCCTAGTGCCATACGACGACTTAAGTCATCCAGGGTCATATGTTTCACCATGCGGATACTTTGTTCACGCTTAATTTGTTGACGCTGTTGAGCTAATTCTTTGGCTTTACGCTCATCAATCATACCAACCAATTTGTCCCCAGCTTGTGGTAAACCATCAAAACCGGTTAACTGAATTGGAGTTGATGGGCCTGCTTCTTTTAAACGTTGACCCAACTCGTTTTCCATAGCACGAACTCGTCCGGAGTATTGGCCTGCGATGAATACATCTCCGACCTCTAGAGTACCATTTTGAACGAGAACATTGGCAACAACCCCTTTTCCTTTATCAACACGGGACTCTAAAACGATTCCGGTTGCAAGGCGGTCAGGATTTGCTTTTAAATCTAATAATTCAGCTTCAACAAGTACTTTTTCGAGTAATTCATCAATACCAAGTCCTTGTTTTGCAGATACTTCAGCCGTTTGAACGTTTCCACCATATTCTTCAACAACTACATTGTATTCTGTCAATTGTTGCTTGATTTTACCCGGATTTGCTTCAGGTTTATCAATTTTGTTGATTGCAACTACAATAGGAACGCCTGCAGCCTGTGCGTGATTGATTGCTTCAACCGTTTGAGGCATCACAGAATCATCAGCGGCAACTACAAGAATAACAATATCTGTTACCTGAGCACCACGAGCACGCATAGCGGTAAACGCTTCGTGACCTGGAGTATCCAAGAACGCAATTTTACGTCCATCTTCCAAGGTAACGGCATAAGCTCCAATATGCTGTGTAATACCACCTGCTTCGCCAGCAGCTACTTTTGTACGACGAATGTAATCAAGAAGCGATGTTTTACCATGGTCAACGTGACCCATAATGGTAACAACCGGAGCTCTTGGAAGTAAATCGGCGGGATCATCTTCTTCGTCAAAATCTTCTTCCAACAATTCATCAGCAGTGATAAATCGAACTTCTTTTCCAAATTGATTGGCTACTAATTCGATGTTAGAGGCATCCAAACGTTGATTGATGGAAATCATGATTCCTATACTCATCAAACTTGTTATGATTTGAGTAACAGGAACATTCAGCAATTCGGCCAAATCAGAAGCGGTTACGAATTCTGCCACTTCTAATGTTGTACTTTTTTCCAATTCAGCTAAAGCTTCAGCTTCTTCACGCTCAGCTGCCATATCTTCGCGTTTTTTCTTACGAAGTTTAGAACGCTTTTTGCTTGCACTTGCTCCACCTTGAAGTTTCATCAAGGTTTCGCGCATTTTCATATCTACTTCTTCTTCATCAACTTCCTGACGCGTGTTCTTGCCTTTTTTCTTATTTGGCTTTCCGGCAGTTGATGTTGAACCCGGAGCAGGAACTACTCCCGGTGCGGCTGGTGTAGCGCCCGGTTTGGTTAATCGTGGAGCTTCGCCACCGCCTGATTCCGTGCCATCACGTTTTTTCAGACGCTTTTTACGGGCACGATCAGCATTAGGGTCGGCTGGTACTGCCGGAGCGGCTGGTTGATTCTGTTTGATTTTATCAGGTGATGAGCTTCCAACCGGACGAGGGCCACTGCCTTCTGTTGGGCGTGGTTGTTGGCCACGATCGTTACGGTCGCGGCGGTCAAAACGTGGTTTTCCACTTTGTTGACCTTTTCCATCATTTTTTGCTTCGAGATTGCGCTCAAAATTTTTCTTGATATTGATTTTACCAATTACTTTGGTGCCTTGAAGTTTCTCGGTTCGAGCGCGAATAATTTCTTCCGATTCTTCTTCTGAAGGCTCTTCTACAGATTCTTCAGTAACTTCAACTTTAGGTTGAACTACTTCCTGTGGCTTTTCTTCAACCGCTTTTTTCGGAGCTTCTTTTACCGGTTCATTTTTCTTGATAGCATCAAAAACATCTTTAACTTTTTCCTCTATTTGAACTTCTGTTGCTTTGGGAGTAACAGGCTCTTCAACTTTTGGAGCAGGTGAAGGTGTTTCTTTTACCGGCTCTGGTTTTTTTTCTTCAATAGGTTGTAAATCAAACAACTCTTCTATCGCCGGTTTTTCTTCCGGTTCAAGTGGTAAAAGTGAATCAATTGGGTCTAAACCGATTGGGCTATCAACAGAAACGGTAGTATTTTGGCGCGATTTGAATGCACTACGCATTTCATGATATTCATCACGAGCTTTTTCAATTTCAATATTTCTGCGTTTGTCAATACCAAAGACTTCGTCCAAGGCGCTAATCATTTCTTGGGAGAGAGTCGCCATGGGTTTATTTTCGATGGTAAAGCCCTTGGATGCAAGAGTTTCCACCAACGAAGTTGTTGATACGTTGTATTCCTTAGCTGCTCTAAAAAGTTTTAATGTGCCTTGGCTCATAATGCTGTTTTGGTTTCAAAAAAATAGGATGATGTATAAAAAGGAGTTCGAATGGTTAGTGATTCTTATCCGTTAAACTCATCTTCAATAACTGCAATAATTTTTGCAGCTTGTTCTTTGGAGATATCTCCGTTTGTGCGACGAACGATTTCGTCAATGTTCAAATCAAGTACGGAACGAGCGGTATCGCAACCAATATCGTAGAGCATTTGAACGGTTTCACGACCAAAATCCGGTTCAAATTCAAAAATATCGATATCGTCTTCCTCTTCTTCGTCCACTTCGCGATATACGTCGATTTCACATTCCGTTAAGCGTGATGCAAGACGAATGTTTACACCACCTTTACCAATTGCTTTCGATACTTCATCGGCAGGAACGGTTACTTTTGCGAATTTTTCATCAGCGCTAAGTTCCACATTCAGAACTTCAGCCGGTTGCAACGCACGTTTAATGAATTCTTTTTTGTCTTTCGTGTAGTTGATAACATCGATATTTTCGTTGCACAATTCGCGTACAACGGAATGAATACGAACGCCTTTCATACCTACGCAAGCGCCAACAGCATCAACACGTTCATCATGTGAAATAACTGCTACTTTTGAACGCTCTCCGGGCTCGCGAACCGTTTTAACTATTTCGATAATACCATCAAACACTTCGGGGATTTCGTTTTCAAATAGACGCTCAAGAAAAACAGGAGCTGTTCTTGAAATAACAACGGTTGGGTTGCCATTTTCACGACGAACTTCTAAAACAACCGCACGAATGGTATCCCCTTTTCTGTATCGGTCTTTAGGAATTTGATGATTTTTTGGAAGCACCAACTCCACACCGTTGTGATTTACTAAAATATCACGCTTACGAACCTGATATACATCACCTAAAATAATTTCACCAACTCGTTCGCTGTAATCATCAAATACGTTTTCTTTTTCGATTTCACGAATACGTTGGGATAGAGTTTGACGAGCCATCATTACTGCACGACGCCCAAAATCTTGTGTTAATTCAATTTCTTGTGGAAATTCATCATATAGCTCAATATCAGGCTCTATTTTTTTAGCATCCGAAAATTTAATTTCCGTAACAGGATCACTGAATTCATCGTCGGGTACAACCTCACGAATATGCAAAATCTGGATCTCACCACGATCCGAGTTTAAAATAACGTCAAACGCTTCATCAGATTCGTATTGTTTGCGAATCATAGAACGAAAAACGTCCTCAAGAATCGACAATAATAAATCACGATCGATGCCTTTTTCGCGGGCAATCTCTGAGAAAGCTTGAATGATACTTTTTGAAAAATCGTTTTGCATAAATAATGAACTCCGTGATTAATACCCTACCAAGCGGGTAAAACTTTTGTTTCTAAGGCTTTTTCAAGTGAAATATGTAAAGCTTCTTTTTTTTCTTGTTCAATGACTAAGGTTTCGCCATCGAAAGAAAGCAGTACACCACTTGTGTTTTTCCCGCCTTCGTCGGTCATGTATCGAACTTTTACTTTACGTCCCACATTGTTTTTGTATTGACGGGCGTCTTTGAGTGGGCGATCAAGACCTGGGGAAGAAACATTTAAAACATATTTTCCGGTAATTAACTCGTTTGCATCAAGTAAAATGCTTAATTCGTTACTAACTTTAGCACAACGATCGATAGATATGCCTCCGGCTTCGGTATCAAGGTAAACCCAAACGATTTGGTTCCCTAATGCACCTTTAACCTCAACATCTACTACATAGATATCGGTACCGCGAATCGTAGATTCGACTAAGTCCTTAATTTTTAATTCCGGGTCGGTCATAAAATGGATTTATACTACAAAAAAAAGTGAGGCCTGTTCGACGCTCACTTTCTAAGACGGCAAAATATAGCCGTTTTTTCATTTTTAAACAAGTAAATGCTTTAAGCTTTTACAAGCTTACTCGGGCAGGTCTTCCAGTTTTGTAAACTGTTTATTCAGTTCTTCAAGGGAATCAAACACTTGTTTGGAAAGACTAAAGCTCACATAAAATTGATAAGCAATAAATCCTAGTAAAGCAGCCATGATTCCCAATTCGAGTCGAACTTGCCAAACAGCTAATAGAGCGGTTATTAATGCAAAGGCTGCCGTAATAAACGTTCGTTTTTTACCCATTCTCACATGATTGGATGCATTACGTAGTAAATCTCGATAGGCAGAGTTCATATTAAAAATCTATTCCGATGCTAAAATATTGAATGGGCTTGCCTAATCCATCGTAATAACGAGGCCAGGCAACATCATAACGGAAAGGTAAGCCGATTAAAATGGTTCGTAAACCAAACCCTAAGCCCATAAGTAAATCTCCTCTACGTACATTTTGCTGAACATAAGGAATCGTTGGATCTAGTGGCTCTTGAGCAACAAGACCTGTTCGAGGGTCTAAAATCACTTCATCAATCTGCGATAAGCGCATATCGAGTGATTTTCCTTCCGTGTAGTAGTAAATCGGTTCACCCGTGTTACCATCTAGGAATGCATAATATCCACGATTAATTCCCCAAGCAGCGCCCAAATCCATAAACATCACACCTGTTAAATTGTACAAGGGTAAAATTGGTAATGGTCCGGGAAGAATTGCAGCAAATAATGGAAAGCGGAATTCAAAGTTCATCAGCCCGAAATGATTTCCAAATGAGGCATTGTAATTGTATCCACGCATCGGCAATGCCGGCTGAGTAAAGAATAAATCCGAAAGTTGATCTATCGGGATATCGTTTCCATCCCATTGAAAGTTGAACCAACCGGCTACACCACCTAAAAAGTAAGTTTGTGCATCGGGTCCATATGATGAGCCAATATTTCCTCGAAGAGCAAAACTATAGCCGTAACCCAAGCTGTAATAGGTTATGAAATCAAGCATACAACTCACAAAAGCTATGTTTTCTAATCCGCCAGCAGGAGAACCAGTTAAACTAGCCCCAAAACGTGTTCCTCCCGATGGCGTTAAAAAGCCAGGTTGAGTGTAATCTGATGTGTACGTGATGGTAGGATAAATGAAATTCTGGAATTGTTTACTGCTTTGATTAAAACTGATATTGCTTAAATCTCTTGAAATGTTAAACCAGCTAAATCCGTAATCAATTCGCTCAAAGGTATTGATTGGATATTGGAAATTTACCCCTAAACCATAGTTTCTATTACGCACCAATTGTAAGGAACCATCATTTCCGGCTGCTAAAAAAGGAATGGAATAGTGAAAATAATTCACTGCCAGATTGGTTCTGTTCTTCAAATATTCATAACTGACAATGTAGGATGAATTTCTTAAATCGAGTTGCAAGTTTGATGCAATTCCAAACCGATGATCGCCCATTACATCAGAAACGGCGAATTGGGTTAATCCAAATACTCCTGAAAATGTGTTAAATGATGAGTTTAAATAGGCAAACTCGGGCGTAAAATTAAGTTTGTATTTCTTTGGTTTATATAATCCTGTTGATGTTAGACTGTTATCCGGAGCAAATGCATCCACAATCGTTGAATCTACCTCTTCAGAAACATCTTCAAATAAATCTCCAAATTGATAATTACGAAAGTCAATTAAGTTGGAATCGGTTGTATCTACTTGTGCTTCTGTATCTTTTTGCTGTTCTGCTTTTTGAGGTTCATTAAACCCTAAGCCTTCCCATCCCAAATCATAAGCCGCTTGAGTGGTTAGTTGCGCCATGTAACGGTCGCTTCCAAACAGTTGATAGCCATATCCTACAGCTGGAACTCGATTGTAACCTGCTTCTGAATCGCGCCGTTTTGCCCAATTATTGGGTTCTAGTTTTCCATTGATTGTTCTTGAAAACGGATTTTTGATTAAAAAAACATCCAAATACCCTCCATTATAGGTATTCACCACCAATCGGGATCCATCGGCAGAAATAGACATCTGCATAACTCCTTGTAACAAGTTGGTGAGTGGACGCGATGTTTCTGTTTTAAAATCAAACTCATACACATTCTGAATTCCATTAATATCCGAGATGTAAACCAAGCGGTTCGAAGCAGTTACCAATGGACGAATTTCATGTGCATTTGGGGTAAACGTTAAGCGTTTCGCTTCTTTAGAACCAATACTAAGTTGATATAAATCAGATTGATCTAAATCCGGATTCAACAACATATTGTAGTTTTCTCGATAGGTGTTTAATGCTGTTTTATCTCCCCTATCTGAAGCAAAAATCACAGATTTTGAATCTGCTGTCCATGCGGGCTCAAAATCCGAAAACACATCATTTGTAATGTTGAAAAATTCTTCGGTCTCCAAATTGAACACAAAAATATCACTGAAAGCCCCCATGTTGCCATTAAAGGCTATTTTTTTTCCATCAGGTGACCAAGCAACCGATTCAATAGCATCTAACTTTGGAAAACGTATGCGCTTAACTTTCCCTGACTCATAATCCACTAAAGCCAGCATATCTTTGCCAAGTGATTTCGATGACAAAGCCAGTTGTTTACCATCCGGCGACCAACTCAAATTGGGATTTAAAATATTCAGCTCTTCGAAATCAATATTGTCGTTTCCTTTAATCAACGTTTTGATTTTTCTGCCTGTAAGCGATGAAATTACAACAACATCAAAATAGCCGCGCTCATTGGTGATAATGGCCACTTTGTCACCTTGAGGTGAAAGTGAAGGACTTGTGTTATAGGTACCTCCCAATTCTCGTTTTGTAAGATGCGTTGAGATTTCTTTGAGGTCTTCTCTTTTTTCAACTTCCGGCCAATATTGTTTTTTAAGCCATGATTGCCATTTCTCAGAAAGTTCTTCTAAACTTAATCCGATTGATTGGCGAAACCCAAGTTCAACAGAGCGACTTGCTTTTATTCGTTGAAAAATTTCGCCAATTTTTTGGCGTCCATACTGTTCCACGATATAATCCCAAACAGATTGTCCACCCCGATAAGCAAAATATCCTCCCAAATATTCAATAGGCGGTAAATAGGTATTCACAACGGCATCCCTGATAAAATTATCCGTATTGGTATCGAAGCCTAAGGCGGAATATTCCGCAATACCTTCATTAAACCAAAGAGGTATTACCAATTGAATATCGTTCTGAATGATTGATTGCAGAGAACCACCATAAAACATGTCGTTGATTACAGCGTGAATCAATTCGTGGTGTAACACCCTGCGAAAATCACCATATTTGCCCATAAATGGCAAAACTACACGGTTTTTATACAGTTCAGTAACCCCGCCTATCCCTTCTGATTCAATTGGAAGATTTACCACATTGGTTTGCACGAAATCGTTGTGTGAGTCGAAAACAACTACTGTGATTCGATTTGCGATTTCGTGACGAAAATCTTCGCTGATTTGTTTATAAGCCGCTTCTAAACTTTGGCCCGCAAAACTTGCTAAATAATAGTTTTGCTCGTTGTCGTAGTACACATCAAAGTGCTCAGTTTGTATGAATCGCCAATTAAATTGTTCGAACTGAACCCTATTTTTTCCAAAACTAAAAAACTGAGCTACTGCTGAATTCGACAGTAAACTCATCAAAAAAACAAGAAGTAAACTACGTAATAACATCACTTTCATGTAAAGGCAAGAGGGTTAATCGTCGGCTAACGCAAAATCAATCGTTTTCTGATTTAGGTCAACGGAAAGTACACGAATTTTAATTTCATCTCCTAAACGGAATTTTCGCCCTCTTCGTTTGCCAAAAAGGGTATGTCGTTTGGAATCATACTGATAATAATCGTCGGTAAGGTCGTTTACACGAACCATGCCTTCACAAAAGTTCTCGCTCAGTAAAACATACATTCCGTATTCGGTAACCCCATTTATTACGCCACTGAACTCTTCTCCAATTTTATTGGATAAAAATTCTGCTTGTTTGAGTTTTACCGAATCCCGTTCTGCTTGCATGGCTGTTCGTTCACGCTCACTACACATCTCGCCCAATTCAGCGAGTTCGTCGTATGTGTATTCGTATTTGTTTTGTGCATAACCTTTTAGCAATCGATGAACAAGAACATCAGGATATCGTCGAATCGGACTCGTAAAATGAGTATAATGCTCAAAATTCAATCCGAAATGACCAATATTTTTGGGTGAGTAAACTGCTTTTGCCATAGAACGCAAGAGTAAGTTATTCACGATAAATTCAAGTGGAGTTCCTTTAACTTTGTGAATTAGCGCATTTAAGGTACTGTGTTTTATACCACGGTCAGGCACAGAAAATTCAATACCTAACGGAGCAATGAGTTCAGCTAGATTTGCGAGTTTTTCTCGGTCGGGT
>CAZIQX010000017.1:0-4211 GCA_964541325.1 uncultured Chitinophagales bacterium
TATCGAAGTATAGCTATACGTTTTGCAGGTTCTGCTTTTGACCAATCCCGTAGAATTTCTTCAATAAAAAGTTTGGTACGACCGTAAGGATTGGTGGCTTTTAAGGGGAAATTTTCAGTGATAGGAACACTTGCCGGGTCGCCATAAACGGTTGCAGACGAACTAAAAACAATATCCCGAATGTCGAACTTTTTCATGGCTTCTAATAAGTTAAGCGTAGAAACCAGATTGTTTTCATAATAATGCAGTGGGATAGTAACGGATTCGCCAACGGCTTTGAGTCCGGCAAAATGAATGACAGCATCAAAGCTTGACGTTTCACAAAGGTCAAACAAGTGGACTTTATCCAATAAATCGAGTTCAACAAATTCAATTTCCTTACCGGTTAAGAAACTCACCCGATGTAGGGATTCCTCTTTGGAATTCATCAGATTATCCACAACGGTAACTTTGTAATCGGCGTTTAAAAGTTCAAGAACAGTGTGTGAACCAATATATCCGGCGCCTCCGGTAACGAGAATGTGTTTTGGCATAAAATTCAATCACTAAATATGGTTATTTCGATAATCGTTAACAACTTGACTTAAATACTAACTTCTTCCAATTTTCCATTTTCTAATTTAACCGTGCGGTATTTGTATTTCTTGACGACATCATAATTATGAGTAACCATTAAAATAGCCATTCCACGATTATTAATCGTTTTAAGCAAGTTCATAATTTCAATCGTTGCAAAAGGATCGAGATTTCCGGTAGGTTCGTCGGCAAGCATGATGCGTGGCTCATTGGCCAAAGCTCGAGCAATCACCACGCGTTGCTGCTCTCCACCCGATAAGTCATTTGGCATCTCGTGACGTTTTTGGCTCAATCCAACCATTTGTAACACTTCGAGAACTCGTTGTTTTATGTGTGATGATTTTGCTCCAACCACATGCATGGCAAAAGCTACATTGTCATACACATTTCGATCGGGAAGTAACTGAAAGTCTTGAAATACAATACCTAAGGAGCGTCTCAGAAAAGGTACTTTTTTTTCTTTTAGTGAATTAAGCTCAAAATCGGCTACTCGAACCGTACCTTCGTCCGGTTCAACATCTTTGTACAGTAATTTTAAAAATGAACTTTTCCCGGTACCTGTTGGTCCAATCAAATAAACAAACTCACCATTGCCCAAACTGAAGTTTACATTTTTCAGAATGGGCTTTGATTCATACTTTAAACTAACGTTCGATAATTCAATTACATTACTCATTGGGCAACTATTGTGATTCGGTCGCTTTGCTCGGTTGCATCAACCAAATCAAAACCTTCATAAGCGGCTAAAACCTTCATTCCTGCTTGTTCAACACAGGCTTTAACCTCTGCTAAGGTATAAATTCTTTGTTTATGTACTTCAATGAATTTGGCCTTTATCTCGCCTTCATCATCTAATTCTTCGATAATAAATTCGTTGTAATGAATTTTCTCAAAAGGTAAATAGCGATTTTCGCGTTTAAAGTGATAAAATCCACTAACACCTTCCTCATCCAAGGTTTCTTCTGCACGTTTTGAGTTTACCGGAGTGGTAAAGTCGAACACAAAAATCGAATCTTCGTGCATCACTTTTTTTACTTGTTTAAGCACGTGTACCATTTCTTCTGCATTTTGGGTGTAATTCATGGAGTCGAATAACATCACCACCGCGTCGTAGGTATTTTCATCCTGTATATCGAAGAAATTCATTTGCTTGAAAATAATGCTGCTTTTTACGTAATCCGCTTTGGCTTGAGCAACTTCGAGCATCTGTTCGGATTGGTCAGTTGCGGTGATGTCGTAGGCATCGAGTTCATCCAATGAAAGGGCAAATGAGCCGGTTCCACATCCTAGTTCCAAAATGCTTACTGCATCTTCATAATGGGTTTGAATCACTTCATCAATAAAATCCGACCAGTCTTCGTAACTGATGTCTTTCATCAAATCGTCGTAAATGTATGCCAGGGCGTTATAGATATTTTTATTATCTGTTGGTTTCATTGTTTTGTAACAGTTGTTATTGGATGAGTCCTCGATTGGTGATGATTAATTGAGCCATTTTATACGCTTCCGTAAACGATTGAGCATCTGCAAGACCTTGTCCCGCAATGGCAAAACCTGTTCCATGATCAGGTGAGGTTCTTACAATCGGTAGATTGCATGTAACGTTTACTCCGCTATGAAAGGCAAGTGTTTTAAAAGGAATAAGTCCTTGGTCGTGATACATGGCAAGAATGCCATCAAATTGTTTCCATGTTCCACTGCCAAAAAATCCATCTGCAGCGAATGGACCATCAAAATGATTACCATGTTGATTTAAAGCTCGAATGGCCGGTTCAATATGTTCTTTTTCTTCGCTACCTAAAACGCCACCATCTCCGGCATGGGGATTTAAGCCCAAAACGGCAATTTTTGGCTGATGAATCCCGAAATCAATTTTTAAGGCTTTCAAAAACGATAAGCCGGTCTTGTAAATATGTTTTTGAGTGATTTTTTCCGCAACATTTCGCAAAGGAATATGAACCGAAGCCAATGAAACTCTGATGGTATCATTGGCTAAAATCATTAATGATTCATGGTTTTTTCCACAAAGTGAAGCCAAATATTCAGTGTGTCCAGGAAATGCAAACCCGGTTTTATTCATGGCTTCCTTCGAAATTGGAGCAGTAACTAAACCTTTCGTAAACCCTTTTAAAATGGATTCAGTGCCCATTTTTATAGATAACTGTGCATATTTTGCACTTGAAGCATCAATTTTTCCAGGTTTAATCTCAGGAAGATGTGGCATACCCGGAACGCAATTCAGAATTCCGGGAATCAGGGTTTCAACCGTATTGGTAACCTGTTTAGGCATGGCAATTCCACATAATCCAGCATAGTATTCCAACACTTCAGCATGTGCGAATAAAACCGGAGTCACTTCAGATTGAATTACACCACTACTTAACGATTTAAGTATTACTTCTGGTCCGATTCCGTTTAAGTCCCCAATTGATATTCCTAAAAAATAATGCATTCCCTTTTTTACTATTCGTGCAAATTTATTTTATCAATTGGAAATCGCCAAATCCAGATGACGCCTGGAACGAAAAACTACGTTTTGGGTATGTCCACGTTTCAATTACCAATCCATTAGATGGAAAACTACGTTCTTTTTTTAGTGGAGGACCATACACAATAAAGACCTTACCCATGTCGGTGTCAAAACCAGGGTTTCGCGGTGTTGAATATTCGCGAAATGCAACATCAATTCGGGTATAATATTCATACATGAGCTCATTAAACTCCGTTTCTGGGGTTGGGTCTTTATCTTTCCAAAAATTGGTGAATTTGATTAATCGTTCACTTTCATTGCCACTAAATAACTTTGAGATTTGCTGTTTCTGCATGATAAATTCCAACATAGCAATAGAAACTTCCAGATTAAGCAGACTTAAGGGCATATCATACCAAAAAGATTGATAGGTATGTGAACTTAATTTGGTGGAGTCTTCTATTACTGAAACACGATATAAAGCATTGGGAAATCCCGAATTGGGAATAGTTAATTGGGTAGTGTAGAGATTGGTATTAACTGTTTTAAGTTCTAATTCCGATGTAAATGAGTCTTTAAAAACCCAACCTGTATTTTCTTCAAATTGACTCGAATCTAAAACCTGTCGGAAGATTTCATCAACAACAACGGTATCCGCATTGATAACATCAAGTTGATTAATTACCAAGGTGTAAGCCTGAGTAGGTTTCTTACTCATGCTAATACTTAGGTTAAAGTCTTTACCATAGATAGCATTTCCTCCATAGTTTATCAGCTTAGATTGAGTTTCTTTTGTTGCATCCATCAAATAAAACCAAATGGGATTGGTATTACCAATTGAAAAGCTTGTTTTTGATGAGCTGATTTCACGCTTTTGATTGGCCCCTTGAAATTTTAGCTGATAATAATAGTTGCCCAGCGGCAATTCGGTTTTTATATGACCTTCTAAGTACTCATTTCGTGCTGAAGTTTGACGAAAACTTGCAACAGTTTTACTTCCACTCCAAAAAGCCGTTCGTAAAACTAAATTACTTTTAGGGTCGAAAACTTCTAGTGTTCCTTTAATTTCAGAGGTGTACGAATCGTCCTTATTTCTTACAAAACTCAAAAAATCGTTCTCAATTTTAAAACTCACACTAAATTCAGTTAGCGAATCAGATGATGG
>CAZIQX010000017.1:4221-8434 GCA_964541325.1 uncultured Chitinophagales bacterium
GGGTGAAAGGTGTGTTCAAAATAGATTTGCCCTTGCCGTTCATTTCGTAATAAATCGATGTAACCCATTCGCGATTGCGCAAATCCTAACTGAGTTCCAAACCAGAATAAAAACAGGGCGATAGTTTTAAGTTGCATGCGCTAAAATACAAGTTGTGAATTTATTGCCCAACGAAAAAGAACGTTAAAACGTTTAATTCTGACTATAAAAGCGCTTCCAAAAGGTCTTTTATTCCTATTTTTGGCGCAAAATAAAATCAGGATACAGAATATGTCGAATTGGTTATCAGAATTGTGGCAAAACTTAGCCAAGCAGGAAGAAAAAATCAGGTTGGGCGGCGGTCTCAAACGCATTGAATCTGAGCATGAAAAAGGTAAGTTAACAGCACGAGAACGTATTCAATTGCTTTTGGATGATGACTCTATCTTCCAAGAAATTGGTCTTTGGGCTGCATGGGGCATGTACGAAGAGGAAGGCGGATGCCCAAGTGCAGGTGTAATTGTAGGTTTAGGGCATGTTAGCGGACGTTTATGTGTACTTGTAGCAAACGACGCCACCGTTAAAGCCGGTGCATGGTTTCCCATGACTTGCAAAAAAAATCTCCGCGCTCAAGAAATTGCAATGGAAAACCGACTTCCGATTATCTATTTGGTAGATTCTGCCGGAGTTTTCTTACCCATGCAAGATGAGATTTTTCCTGATAAAGACGATTTCGGGCGCATATTCAGAAATAACGCCAAAATGAGCGCGATGGGAGTTCCCCAAATTGCAGCCATTATGGGTTCTTGCGTAGCCGGAGGAGCATACTTGCCCATTATGAGTGATGAGTCCTTGATCGTTGATGGTACAGGAAGTGTGTTTTTAGCCGGAAGTTATTTAGTAAAATCTGCAATTGGGGAAGATGTAGATAACGAAACCTTAGGCGGTGCAACTACTCAAACGGAAATTTCCGGCGTGTGTGATTACAAAATGCCCGACGACCAAACTTGTTTGAAAACTATACGCGATTTGGTAGGAAAATTAGGTCCTTATGAAAAAGCTCATTTTAATCGTGTAGAAACGGTGGAACCTGCAATTTCACCCGATCAGATTGCACATATTTTTCCACAAGATAGAAACAAACCATTCGATACGTATAAATTAATCGATACTTTGGTGGATGCCGATTCTTTCACTGAGTTCAAAAAAGGATACGGCCAAACCCTGATTACCGGTTATGCTCGCATCGACGGTTGGAGTGTGGGAATCATCGCCAATCAACGCATGGTTGTGCGTTCCAAACAAGGTGAAATGCAAATTGGGGGCGTTATTTATTCGGATAGTGCCGATAAAGCAGCCCGATTCATCATGAATTGCAATCAAAAGAAAATTCCCCTTTTATTTTTACAGGATGTAACGGGATTTATGGTTGGAAAGCGCTCGGAACATGGTGGAATCATCAAAGATGGTGCGAAAATGGTAAATGCGGTTGCAAATTCTATTGTACCCAAAATAACAGTCGTGATTGGAAACAGCTATGGTGCCGGAAATTATGCGATGTGTGGTCGCGCTTATGACCCACGCTTTATGGTGGCTTGGCCAACAGCACATTTAGCGGTGATGGGTGGATTTCAAGCGGCAAACACGCTATGGCAAATTCAGAAATCCGCGCTAAAGAAAAAAGGGCAAGAAGTTAGTCCTGAAGAAGAAAAAGCCTATTTGGACGAAATTCAAGCACGATATTCAGCACAAACTGATGTAAAATACGCCGCTTCTCATCTTTGGGTTGATGCCATCATTCAACCTGAAAAAACGCGTGAATTTGTTTCGTTGGCTATTGAAGCCGCTAATCATAACCCTGAATTTGAGGATTTTAAAATTGGGGTGATTCAAACGTGAAAAGGTTTTAAGGTGTAAGTTTTTAGGTGTCAGGGGAGTGTGAATCTTTTCAGCTTCACGCTTCTATACTTAGTAACGTGAGTTCGATATAAGAAAAGCAATAAAAACGGGTCAAAAATGGCGCAATTATTCGTATATTAAGTTATACAATATCAATAACTTATAATTGCATTTATCCATGATTGACCCACTTAAAATTACCGAGATTTTCTGTCATATTGATGATTTTTGTTCCGCTTTTGTCCCTAAACTTCATTCCCAACAACTCGCAGCTGGTAAATCTCGACTTAAACCTAACTCCTTAACAGATTCTGAGATCATGACCATTCAGGTCTTGTTTCATTTCTCGGGTATCCGAACCTTTAAAAAGTACTATTTGGATTATGTGACTACTCAGCTTGGTGAGTGGTTTCCTGGACTGCCTAGTTATTCGCGCATGGTCGAATTATGCTCGTCTACGATCCTGCATTTAGGCGTTTATCTCAAGGAATATGCAACCGGCCCTTGCTCGGGCATCAGCTTTATTGACTCCACTCCACTACGCGTCTGCCATAATCGAAGAATTCACTCCCACAAGGTATTTGATGGACTTGCACAGCGTGGACAATGCAGCATAGGATGGTTTTTTGGCTTCAAACTGCATCTGGTGACCAATGACACCGGACAAATTGTTGATTTTATGGTTACTCCAGGCAATACCGATGACAGACAACCCCTTAAATCATCCGGTTTTATTTCTAAATTGTACGGAAAACTGGTGGGGGACAAAGGTTACATTGGTAAAGAAGTATTTGATGTCTTGTTTGACCAAGGTATTCATCTGCTCACCAAACTCAAGAAGAATATGAAGACCAAACTCGTTACCCCCTTATCGGATGCCCTTCTGCTACGCAAACGAGCCATTTGTGAGACCATAATTGACCAATTAAAGAACATCTTTCAAATCGAGCACTCCCGACATCGAAGTCCTGCTAACTTTTTCACCAACTTATTCTCAGCATTGATTGCCTATAATTTCGCAGATAAAAAACCCAGCCTTACACAAGACGTGTGTCAGCACTCTAATCAACTCGTTTTCTTCTAAATTTTATATCGAATTCACGTTAAGTTAAAATACGTCTCATTTAGAATAAATCACATTCTGAAATTAAAGCAATAGTCAATGTTCCAAACAACGTTTATTCAATTAGGTATATTAAGCCAAACTCATTGCATGAATTATTGAAGATACAATTTTAAAATAAATAACTAGTGTCCGGTAAAAATAGCAACATGTTGTTATTTTTACCGGACACTAGTAAATCTTAATTAAATTTTGTTTGAGTTTTTAAATGCCAAGTTGATGTAGCAAGTAAACCTATGAAAACAATTGTATTTAAAAATGAACTTTCAATTTGAGCAATTTTTGAGTATGTGACAACAAACAAACCTGTGATTATCAGTGTTTGAATTATTATACCAATCGCAAATTCTTTTATTGAATAAATTTGAATAGAATCATGCTTCTTTAAATGCAATTTAAGACCAAAAGTGTATCCAATCATAATAAATACAAATGTTATAGGCATTGTAATATAAAGTGGATTTTTACCTGCAAAAAATGCATCACCAATTAGATAGAACCAAAAAGCTCCGATAATTGTTACGAAAACAATGCTAAGATTTAGATATTTCATTGTTTTATATATTTTAAACTTGTTCACACAGATAAGCTGCACCTACATTTAGTGCCAATCCCACAACTAGTCCTGCTAAAGGAAAAGCAAGTCCTACACCAAAAGCAATCATTGTTGCGGAAGATCCTAGTCCAATACTGCAACCATAAGATGCTTCATCGCCACCATTCAATTGTTCTAATTCATTTAATTCTAAAGATGTCATAATAACTCAGTTTTTATTTTATTTAAGCTAATTGTTAAGGTGGTTGCATGATACAAAAAAAAACAGCTAAACTTGCAACATAAATTATCAAATAAAAATTATTTTTTTTATGTCGGTTAAAAAAGTCATCTTAGAGCAAGATACACCTTTTTTATTACTTGTGGTGTATTTGTTTTATATCAGTATTCAGTTTTTAATGCAGGAGTTTGTGCTAACGGATGAAGTGTTTATAAATTCGTATTCAGGAGTTATTGCATCAGAACAATTATACCGAATTATGGAAGTTAAAGAAAAATGGGGTAGGGTTGGTAGTTTGGTAATTCCCTTTCTTTTTATTCCTGTTAAAGTGCTATTTACCTCTGTTGCTATCTTAGTCGGTTTGGTTTTAGCAAATATAGAAGTGGAATATAAACAACTATATAAAGCTGTTTTATTAGCAGAGTTTGTCTTTATT
>CAZIQX010000017.1:8444-10773 GCA_964541325.1 uncultured Chitinophagales bacterium
TTTTTTGTTCAACCACAAACTATTGAAGAGATGAACTATTTCGCACCTTTGACCCTAGCTTCAATTGTAGATATATCAACATTTCCCAAATGGATTCACCCTTTATTTTTTGGAATATCGATTTATGAGATATTTTTTGTGGTCGTTCTAACGTATTTACTTAGTGATAAAAAAATAGGTTTTAAAGCGTTGCTTTCTCCCATAATCATTACGTACACCGTTTGGTTTATATTTATTTACACGGTTATTCTTTACTTATCTTTACAACTCAATCCATCATGATAGCAAAAAGAAAAGCGTTAGCTTATACGTTAGGAAGTATTGTTTTTATCAGTATTGCCATATTAGGTTTTAAAGGATATCGAACACTTTCTTCTTATGAAGAGAAAGAAAATCGTATTCGTCACTTGCCATCTATTTCCTTAGTACAGCTAGATGAAACTAGTATTACTGTTAGTGATTTTATACACGATAAACCCTTATTAGTTATTTATTTCAATAGTGATTGTCCTTATTGTGAGCAGAGTTTTCGTTTATTGCATGAACACATAGATCAGCTTAAAGAGTATTCCATAGTAGCGATATCCAATGAATCATTAACAAAAATCTATTCATTCAGAATCGAGATGGAGTTAGAGCAGTATTCTGAAATCGACTTTCTTCAAGATGTTAACAATGAATTTCATGATTTTTACCTCATTAAAACGATTCCAACCTATCTCCAATACTCTAAAGAGGGCAAATTTATATCAGAGCATCACGGATCGGGATTTATAAAAGAACTCATCACATCACGTCAAACAGAAAACGCCAATTAATGAAGTTTTTCAACAAACATTATATCAAACAGCAAGATCAAAGTGATTGTGGTGTTGCTTGTTTACAGATGGTTTTATCCTATTATGGTGGAAAAGAATCCTTTGAACGGTTACGTGAATTAAGTGGAACCCAGCAAACCGGAACAACGATGTTGGGTATGGTTCAGGCAGCAAAAGAATTGCACTTAGATGTTCAGGCATTTAAAGGTAACTGTGAAGAACTTAAGAACGTGAACTTTCCGGCAATCCTACATATTACCAAATCAGGAAGTTTAACACATTATGTAGTTGTTTTTGCTTATCAAAATGGAACCTTTACTGTTGCTGATCCGGCAGATGGAATGGTTTCTTATTCAGTTGCTGATTTGGAAAAAGTGTGGATTTCAAAAGCGCTACTCGTATTTCAAAACACATCTCATTTTAAAACAGAAAAGAGTAGAAAAAATCAGACAATAAGTTGGCTTGTTGAACAGATTTCACAAGATGCAAATCGTCTCATTTTATCATTAGTCCTTGGATTAGTCATTGCTACACTTTCCTTGGTTATATCTTTGTTTACACAGCAATTAATAGATACTATTCTTCCGAATAAAAATAGTACTCTTTTCGTATTAGGCTTAAGTTTAACTTTTATCCTATTACTGTTTCAAAATGGAATCAGTTTTCTAAGAACCCGATTTATTCTAGAGCAAAGCCGCGACTTTAATTCAAGAGTAGTACATTGGTTTTTGGAAAAATTACTTATATTACCACAAGTGTTTTTTGATACAAGAACCACGGGAGACATTGTATCACGTTTGCAGGATACATCGAAATTACAACGTGTAGTTTCGTATGTGGTTGGAGAGTTAGGTATAGCAATACTTGTACTATTTTCTACACTAGTTGTGATTTTCTTGTATTCAACAGCGTTAGGTTTTTTAGTTGTAGCCTGGGTACCCATACTATCCGTTCCTGTTTTCTTTTTTAAAAACGACTTATTACGTTTACAACGAAATGTATTAAGCAGTTATGCCCAAAGTGAGACGCAGTTTATAGACGTTGTTCAGGGTATGGATGTCATTAAATCAACATCAACTCAAACCCTTTTTCAAAAAGCGGCGTCAATAACGTATGCAAACTTTCAAGAAAATCGAGTAAAACTTGGAATGAAAGGGGCCTATTTTTCACTTTTGAGTGGACTATTTGTTTTAATTGGAACGATATCGGTAATTGGACTTGGTGGATATGGCGTTTTTTACTATGGGATTCAAATCGGTGTTTTTGTGGCGGTTATGCAATTATCGAGTCAAACGTTTCAAGCGGCACAACAACTTTTTTTATCTGTTATACAACTTCAGGAAGCCAAAGCTGTTTTTGATCGAATGATTGAATTCACAGGAATTAGTGTAAATGAAACTACTGATTCGATGCAAAAGCTTGAAGTTTCCTATCAGCCTGAAAAAATTCACATTAATAAACTATCTCATCGCTTTAATGGCAGAAAACAAACGTTCAAATCTATTTCGTTT
>CAZIQX010000017.1:10783-27369 GCA_964541325.1 uncultured Chitinophagales bacterium
TAACGGTACTGATGGGAAATAGTGGATCGGGAAAGAGTACTTTGGTTCGAATTATGGATAAATTGTACCCATTTGAATCCGGTGAAATTACTATAGAACCAAACAATGTGCAGTTGACTACTCTTTCAGAACAAAGCTGGAGAGAACTAACAAGTGTCGTTCATCAAAAAGATCGTTTGTTTGCAGGAACGGTACTCCAAAATATTGTGATGAATGAAAATCCTGAAGAAATACGACAACGACTAGAGGTTTGTACAAAATTAGGCTTCGATGCCGTTTTTGCTACTTTCCCTCAAGGATACTTAACTCAAGTTGGAAAAGAGGGAATTCAATTATCTGGTGGACAACGACAGATGGTTTCTTTTGCTCGTGCAGTAATTTGTAATAAACCCATTTTAATTCTTGATGAGCCAACTACTGCAATGGATAAACACATGAGAACCTTTGTGTTTGAATTACTTCAACAGTTAAAAAAGGATAAGATTATTTTGTTAGTTACTCATTTGGAATCAGTTGCTCAATTGGCTGATAAATTGGTATTGATGGATGAAGCAGATCAAATTTAAGCAAGCTTTAAACCATGTTTGGTATATAACTGCATTTTTGAATCTACACATATCAATGTGAAATTATTTTTTATTGCTTGATAGCAAAGGATTCTATCAAATGGGTCGAGATGAAAATTGGGTAATTCGAAGTTTCCAATATAAACTTCATTAGAAACAGGAGAACATTTTAAACGGCTTTCCTCAATAACTTGGTAAAAGTCAATAGGTGATATTCCTTTTAAAACAAGTTTTCCTTTACCATATTTAAGAGAAATTTCCCACAAACTAATTGGACTATAATAAATCGGGATAGTCTCATCTAAAAAAAGTTTGGTTAGCTTTGAGCTGATTTTTTCGGGGTCAAGAAAAAACCATAGTAGATAATGAGTATCGATGAGATAACTCATTTTATAAGAAATTCTTCATCAGTTTCTTTGAAATCGGACTTGATTTCATATTGAACTTTACCCGCTAACGCACCAAAGCCTCCATTTTTTAAGCGGGCGTGTTTTTCAATTGGAATGATTACAGCTATGATTTCTTTACTTTTACCATAGGTAATACCAATTTCTTCTCCACGTTTCACGTCTTTAAGAAGAGCAGATAAATGGGATTTTACTTGTGCTACAGTTTGTGTTTTCATCAAAACAAAGTAATTAAATTGACCAACATGGTCAAGAATGAAGCTGATTCAAAAATGCACAATTAAATTAGCAGAAATGCGCCTAAACGATTATTGTGATTAAAACTTTAATATAGTTCTTGAGATTCCTTTCACCCTTCCAATAGAATCTCAGCCGGAATGTGTAGTTCTCGATGAAGTTTTCTTCTTTGAGCTAAAGATAATTTGCGTTTTCCAGACAGTATTTCGCTAGCTCGCGATTTTGATCCCAATAATTTCGCGAAATCTTTTTGCTGCATTCCAAGTTGCTCGAATCGAAACTCAATCGCTTCTTGTAAAGTTGGTGACTCAATAGGAAAATGTTCTTTTTCATAGGTATCAACAAGAATGCCTAACACTTCTAATTCATCGCCTTCTACAGTTCCAAGTTTGGCATCAAAAATTTCTTCAATGCGTTGAAGCGCAATTTCATAATCTGCGGTGGTTTTGATGGGTTTGATTGTCATAGCTAGATTGTTAAAGCGTTAATAGAATCATATTCTGCATGTGTGCCAATAAAGCGAATAAAAACTTGACCATAATCATAGTTGATTTTCACTATTAAGCGATATGAATTTCCTTTGATATTAAATACAACGCGATTATCAGCTAAAATACTTGCGCTTGGATAATCTAGTTTTATATCTGCGGGACTTTTCCATGATGCTTTTTCTGCTTCGGCAAACCATGCAGATAATGCGGGCTTCACTATGGCATTTTTCTGCCAGTATTCAGATAGAGTTTTTCTGGAAAAGATTCTCATAGGAGAATATATTAAGTTCCCGAATTGGGAACAAGATGGGTTTGTAATAATTAAATTTCCAGCATTGATCCATTCAAATTGTATCGTATTATCTATTTTTTGATTGCTTTTTAAACCGCATCACTTCTTTGTACATCTTTCCAAATTTTCTGTCCTTCTCTCGCTTTTCTTTTACTGTAGCAGTAAAGTGAGCTTGTTCACGTTCAAGTTTCTTGAAGTTATCAAACGCATCCTGACTCAGTTCTCCAAGTTGTATCGCATGCAAAATAGCACATCCGGTCTCATTTGTATGTGTACAATTTCGGAACTTGCAATGTTGAGATAAGTTTTCAATGTAATCGAAGGTAGTAGATAAGCCTTCATGAACATCCGAAATACCCACTTCTCGCATTCCGGGATTGTCAATAATGATGGCGTGATTGGGCAAAACAAGGAGTTCTCGATGTGTTGTGATATGCTTTCCACGGTCGATTTGAGCACTTATTTCACCTGTTTTCATAATGTTTTGTCCGGATATAGCATTAATGAGCGACGATTTGCCAACGCCTGAAGACCCCAAGAGGCAATAGGTTTTCCCTTTTTGCATCAGCTTTTCGATTTCATCAATTCCTTGATTATTGACAGCACTAAATGGTAGTACAGGAACATCCGTTATTCTGTTTTTTACCATCTCAATACATGTTGAACGGGTATCAGAATCAATTAAATCAATTTTACTCAACAAAATGACAGGTTGAATTTTGCCCGCATAGCAGAGAGTCAAGTAACGTTCCAGTCGGTTTAAGGTAAAATCTCTATTAATCGATTGAACAATTAAGGCAACATCAATATTGGATGCAATTAGTTGTTTTTCGCCATATTTACCAACCTGTTGTCGTTCTAACTGCGTTACTCGGGGGAACATACCATGAATCAGCGCTTTTGCTTCATCAAGTTCAGATATTGCTACCCAGTCTCCAACGCATGGAAAGTCTGACTTGTTTTCAGCCAAATAACGGAGGCTTCCTATGAGCTCAGCATCATATTCACCTTGCTCATTTTTAACAGTATATCGTTCCCTGTGTTCTGCAATTACACGGGCAACATGAAAGTGAGCGAAATGCTCTTGGTGATACTTTGCGAAAAAATCGCTGTATCCTAATTCTAATAAATACATGGTCATAAAATTTTAATTATTAACAAGTTCGGGACATAAATCCCCGGATAATTTTTACCAGTAAACCGGATCGCTTATTTCTTCAACACAAAACGATCTTCCTTGAATTGGCTGAATCGGAATATTGCCCAAGGATTGAGCTAACCAACCATGTGGGAACTGCAAGGTTTGTGGAGCAGGAATCACTTTTTCGCTAACCTGTTGGTAGCCAACTTTACTGTAGAAATTGATATCGCCATAGGTAATGACCCATTCTACACCTTCTTCTTTAAGTCGATGATGTCCAAAACGTATAAGTTGTTGACCTACACCTTTACCTTGGTAATCGGTAAGAATGGCAACAGGTGCCATCAAATAAGCAGGAATACTTGATAGTTCAAATTCAAATTTGGTAAAACAAATCGCACCGACAAGCTTATCATCATCAATTGCAACGAAAATCCGAAGTTTATCCGTTGATGTTTTGGATAGAAAGTCTTTGATCAGTTTTCCTATGATTGCACCTGATTCAGGGCCTTCAGAATCAGTAAATGTTTGAATAAATACATCAATAAGTGCTTGTTTTTGTATAGGAGTATAGTATTGAAAAGTCATGATAATAAAGATTTAACAGTGGCTAGCAGCACTATCAGTAAGTATCAATCTGATTTAAATGCTTGACTAGATTTTATAGGTTAAGTGTGTGTTGGATTTAACACAGAGGAAGAAGGGAATTTCGACAGGAACAGAAGATTGATTCCTGTCTTTAAACCGACTCAGTCAATACTATGGATGGGAAATTTGTAAACATAAAGACAAAAAATACCTTGATAGAATTCAAAATTCAATAGGTAAAAACATAAAATCAATTTTTTAATAATTCACAAACGATAAATTAGCTGTTGATATATTTGTTTAATGATTAACTTATAAAGTGCTTGTTTTTAAATGGATTGTAAAAAGTGATCTGTGATTTTTTTTCAAATCAAACAAAAAAAATATTGCATCGTAGGGGGCGCAACTTAATCATCACTAAATGCCAAATTCTATGTTTCTATACTCGATAATTGAGGGCTTTAAAAGTATTCGAATTAGCCCGTTACAAACGTATTTTTCCATTCTTGGAATTATTATTGGGGTTGCATCATTGGTCGCAATTCTTGCATTAGGAGATGGATTAGAGGAGTTTGCCAGAAAACAAGTTTCATCAACCACAAGTTTGCAAGGAATGAGTGTAAGCACTCGATCTCGGGTCATGCAAAATGGCGTATATGTTCGTGTTCCTGATGCACCTATTCTAACGTTATCGCATAAACAAGAAATTCAACATTTTTTAGATGATCAATCTGAAATTCAATTCAATTTTAACCATGGAATGATGCTTTCACGCGTCAATGACACCACTCAAATCGCAGGAATAGTGTCAGGTTTAGAATCAGCTGATGAAACTTGGATTGGAAATTTAAAACTTAAACGAGGCAGTATTCAGGCCAAACATTTTCAACAAGGTAACATGATTTGGGTAAATGAGTCTTTGTATGAGGAACTCAATAAATTGAATCAAGATTCTACACATGTTCAACTATTTGGTAAATCGTTTGAAATCGCCGGAATTTTGGAAGGAAAGGAACAACCGAGAGTAGTAATTCCACTTCATCATATCCCTGATTCCTTATTCAAGATAGATCCTCCAAGTGTTGTTATAAAGGCTTCAAGTATTGAATTTGTGAGTGATTTAAAGGGCAAGCTCGAACAATGGAAAACGTCAACTTTTGGTGCTAAAGCAAATTATATAGTGGTTGAAACCAATGAATTTCGATTAAAGCAAGCCGAACAGGGACTCATGATCTTTCGTGTCGTAATGGGCTTAATAACAGGGATTTCGGTTCTTGTTGGTGGCATCGGTGTTATGAACGTTTTGTTGATGTCTGTGAAAGAACGTACTCCGGAAATAGGCATACGCAAAGCTATTGGTGCAAAAAGGAGACATGTTGTGATTCAGTTTTTAGCTGAATCAGTGAGTATTTCAACCATTGGTAGTTTATGTGGACTCCTTTTTGCAGCTGTATTTTTGGAGGTTTCTGTACCAATAATAAAATCTGTTTCGGAAATAGATTTTCCCATTGCATGGACCATGCAAACCGTTGGAATTATTTGTGGTTTAGCTGTTTTTATTGGCATTTTTTTTGGAACATTTCCAGCCTGGAAAGCGGCTCGATTGCATCCGATTGAAGCGATTCAGCGCGTTTAAAAATCAGCAAGAACTTTTCTGAAAGGCGTAAAACCTGCAATATCAACAGCTAGGTGTCCCAGTTTTAATAACTTGAGTTGGATCATCACGTTGTTCATACATGCGTGTATCAAGGTGATAATTGGAATTTTTCTTACTCTAAGATCAGAAAAATTTCATTTTATAAAATCTTTAAAATAGATTTTTCTAAGCTTTCCGGTACTGTTGTTGGAGCAAAACGGTCGATGGGTTTTCCGGTTTTATCAACCAAAAATTTGGTAAAATTCCATTTGATCGTAGAACCGAGTGGTCCGTTATCCAAAGATTCTTTTAGATAATGAAAAAGAGGGTGTGTGTTATCGCCGTTAACATCAATTTTGGCAAACATGGGAAAACTTACACCATAATTCATCTCACAAAACGATTGAATGTCACTTTCTGAACCCGGTTCCTGATGCCCAAATTGATTACAGGGAAATCCCAGTACAACTAATCCCTTATCTTTATACTTTTGATAGAGTTCTTCTAAGCCTTTGTACTGAGGAGTAAGCCCACACTTACTAGCTGTATTTACAATTAACAAGGTTTTTCCCTTAAACTCCTCCATTGTAATGGTTTTTCCGGTAATGGTCGTAACTTCAATTTGATAGATAGATGAAGACATGCTTTTGCTTTATTAAAATGTGAATCACTTTCATGGAACATTAGGATCTTATCAATACGTTCCGAGTAAAAATTTAATTCAGAACATCGAAAAGTAGCATACCAATATCAAAACGAAAACCAAATGAAGTCATAACTCCGCGTGCTTGAGACCAACCTTCGATTGGGGAGAATTCTGCGGAACGTGTTCGTTTTCCCCAAATGCTTTCAGCTAAAAAATCCCAATTGTAATATAATTGAAGCCAACGTGTACCTAATATTCCTCGAAACCCATAACGATAGGATGGTTTATAATTTTCAGCATCAGTTAAAGCCGCTAAGCCCCACTGTACAAAGTCTAAACCTGCATTGGTCTCAACCATCAACCAAGGGAAAAAATCGGGTTGATACCCTAAGTGAAACAATAAGTTGGTACTAAAAGGGCCTAAATCATACTTGCTTTCGTGCCATTCATCAAATGTAGGAGATGGGTCGAGTTTGGTCTCTGAAACATATAACGCAGCCGACGGCATCCAGTACAATCCCCAATCAGTTAGTAATTGTGGTGCCATAACGATATTAAAATCAATACGATAATAACTTACATTGGCAAGACTATCATTTCTGACAATGCTACTGTCTCTGAAAATAACACGATTAGTTCTATCAGGTTGTACTTCAATTCGATCGAAAATTTGAGTAGGAGTTACGTATTCAACACCTTTTGTACTTCCGGTTACATAACTCCATCGCCACCAACGATATGAAGGCATTTCTGGAGGGGCAGCATATTTGTAACTGAATACATTTTCACGTTTTCTAAGAGCTTCATTTCGCGCCTGAATTCGATTTGCTTCAGTTCCATAAACGGAAGAGATGGCACCAAAAAGTAGTCCGGGTTCTTCTAATACAAACCCACTTATATTATTGAGTGAATAACGTGCATATTCGTTCTCAGCTTTAAAAGGATAATACTTTGGACTATAGGTTTGCCATTGATAACCAATACCAAATGGAGATTGTGCTTGAGATATTTGAATAAAAGTTAAAACGAAAACAACACTTAAAAAACGGCTCAACATAGATTTCATAGACATAATAATTTGCATATTTAAAGAATAAAACAATCCAAAGCCTAACAACCAAGTTAAACGTAAGTACGTTTCTGTCAGTTAATGATTCTCGGTATTTAAGCTCAAGGCTGAATGTGTTAAAATTAAATTTCTGATTCAAAGTTACAAGTACAAATTTGCAACATGATTTGAGTATTTAACATTAAATTGATCCGTTAAACTTATCAAATGATTTATTGAAAATTTTAAAAAAGCTACAAATCTAGTGCATTGTAAATAAATGATTAATAGGAACTTAATTTTGAAGTACTGAATTCGGTGTGGAATTGATATAAAAGATGGTGGCTTGGGCTATTCAAGTTTTATAACACAAAAAAAGCCGAATAACTTGCGCTATCCGGCTTTTGAACCTATCAAAAAGATAATTACATCAACGATTTTAAGGTTTCGCCAATTACAGCAGGGCTTTCACAAACGGTGATTCCAGCAGCTTGTAAAGCTTTCATTTTTTCTTCGGCTGTTCCTTTGCCACCGGATACGATTGCACCGGCATGACCCATTCGGCGACCGGCAGGAGCGGTACGACCTGCGATGAAGGCAACAGCAGGTTTTTTACAATTGTCTTTCATCCAAGCAGCGGCTTCTTCCTCAGCAGTTCCACCGATTTCACCAATTAACACAATAGCATCGGTATCCGGGTCATCATTAAGCATTTTAACGGCATCAAGGTGTGTTGTTCCAATAACCGGATCACCACCAATACCGATGGCAGTAGACTGTCCCAAACCGATTTTGGTTAATTGATCAACAGCTTCGTAAGTCAAGGTTCCTGAACGGGAAATTAAGCCTACGCGTCCGGGTGAAAAGATATTTCCAGGCATGATACCCACTTTAGCTTCACCTGGAGTGATAACTCCTGGGCAGTTAGGACCAACTAAAACTGCACCGTGGCGACGAACCACTTCTTTTGCAGCAATCATGTCTTTCACCGGAATACCTTCAGTGATACAAATTATGACTTTAATTCCGGATAATGCAGCTTCAATGATTGCATCACCTGCAAAGGCTGGAGGAACAAAAATTACGGAGGTATTTGCACCTTCCTGAGCTACAGAATCGGCTACGGTGTTAAAAACGGGGCGATCTAAATGTTTACTTCCGCCTTTTCCGGGGGTAACTCCACCGATTACATTGGTGCCGTATTCAATCATTTGTCCGGCGTGGAAAGTTCCCTCGGTTCCGGTAAAACCCTGAACTACAAGACGGGTATTTTTGCCAACTAAAACGCTCATTGTATTCTTTTTTTGTTGAGATTGGTTTGATAAAAATTTCGCCCGAATATACCCACATTGCCACCAACTGACAAACAAAGCGCTTTCCGAATCCGAAAAAAAACAGGCTTTAATGAATTTCACAAACAGAGTAATTTTTTTGCAAGCCTTTTCCTTTCCTTTTTGTAATGTGCACAACATAAAAAATCACTAAAACAAGAAAGTCTATGATGAATAATCGTGCACTCAGCCTTGCATTGGCTTTGAGTTTATCTTGTGTTTCTCAACTAACACAAGCTCAGGTATTTCGAACTCCAGATATCAGTCCGGACGGAAAAACCGTTTCCTTTTCATTTCAAGGTGATATTTGGACGGCACCAGCTACCGGAGGAAATGCAACACGTCTAACGATTCACGAAGCCTACGAAGCTATGCCGAAATTCAGTCCGGATGGCAAACACATCGCTTTTTCGGGCGACCGTTATGGCAATGATGATATTTATGTGATTCCTGTTGAAGGTGGTTTGCCAAAACGATTAACCTATCATTCATCAGGCGACATGGTTTCGAGTTGGAAAGGAAATGATGAAGTCGTGTTTTCAACAGCTCGTGAGTACAAACAAATTGAGCGTCCGCAGGAAGTGTTTAGCATCTCGGCTAAGGGCGGTACAGAGCAACGCATTTTAGATGCCGTGGGATTTGACCCGGTTTATTCGCCAAACGGACGCTTTTTAGCATTTGTTCGGGGTGATATAAATCCGGTTTTCAGAGAGGATTATGCAGGTCCATCTAACCGTGAAATTTGGATTTATGACACCAAAAACAAGACCTATTCAAAATTAGACTTGTTTGCAACGAATGATGTTTATCCTCAGTGGGCAGGGGATAACACCTTGTTATTCATGAGTTCTGAATCCGGAATGTACAATTTGTACAAAATTGGTTTAGATGGCAATGGTAAGCAAGTTGGTAAACCGGAAAAACTCACCAACGTTAAAGGCCACTCTATTCGTTATTTTAGTGCCTCAGCTAATGGGAAATATATCGTTTTTGAGCAAGGTGATGGCATTTTTACGCTAAACATGGAAAATGGTAAAGCATCTAATCCGGTAAAACTGAACATTGCTATTCGAGCTGATGAACGTTTCGATCCAACAGAGCAAAAAACATTCAGAACCGGTGCTGAAGAGTATGCAGTATCACCAAACGGAAAATTAATGGCGTTTGTAATTCGAGGTGAAGTCTTTGTTTCCGAAACTGACAAAGAAAAATCGCGCAGTGTGAATGTTTCTGATAGCCCTTATCGTGATATGAATCCTGCTTGGTTAAATGACTCCGTTCTTGTTTTTGTAAGTGATCGCTTTGATTCTAATTTTGAATTAGTAGCCGTGCGCTCTGCCGATAAAAGTGAATCTGACCTGCTGAAAACACTCAAACGAGAAATTATCCGCGTAACAAAAACGGAAGTTGATGAATCGAATCCCGTGGTTTCGAATGAGGGCTCAAAACTAGCTATTCAACGTGGAAGAGGTGTATTAACCGTAGCAGAAATCGGAGTTGACCTCAAACTGAAAAGCGAAAAAAATCTGTTAGATGGATGGGCAACAGCCTCGGGAGTAACTTGGAGCCCTGATGATAAATGGTTGGCTTATTCTTTGGAAGACTTCGAGTTTAACGAAGAGATTTTTATTCATGCATCGGATAATTCAGGAAAACAGGTAAATGTAACCATGCACCCACGAGGTGATTATAGTCCATTTTGGAGCGCTGATGGTTCAAAATTAGCTTTTGTATCTGCTAGAAATAACCGAAACAATGACATCTGGTTTGTTTGGTTGAAGAAAGAAGATTTTGAACGAACAACAACCGATTGGGAAGAATTTGAAGCTCCAAAATCAAATGAAAAAGGCAAAAAGAAAGAAGTTAAGCCGGTTCAAATTGATTTTGAAGGAATTCACGAACGATTGGTTCAGGTAACATCCTCTTCAGGAAACGAAGCTAACCCAATCATAACCCCCGATGGTGAGACCATTTATTTTACGGCTGAAAATTCGGACGCAGATGGTCGTGATCTATATAGTGTAAAATGGGATGGAAAAAAGCTGAAAGAAGTAACTAAAGGTGGACAAAATCCCGGTGCACTCACAATCGATAAAGAGGGTAAAAATATCTTCTATGTTAAACGTGGTGGTTCAGTACATAAACTCGACATCAAATCAGAAAAATCAGAGGCTATTCCATATGTGGCAAAAATGGTGGTGGATTACAAAGCTGAGCGTGGTCAGATTTTTGATGAAGCCTGGAGAACAATTCGTGATGGGTTTTATGATCCGAATTTCCACGGATACGATTGGAATGCATTAGGAAAAAAATATCGTGATTTAGCCATTTCCGCATCTACCAACGTTGATTTTGCCACTATGTTCAACTTTATGTTAGGCGAATTAAATGCCTCACATATGGCCTTACGTGCACCTGAACGGGCGGAAACGCAACGCGAACAAACGGGTTTAATCGGCGCTGAACTGATGCCTGTTAAAGGTGGAATGCGTGTGGAACGTGTTATTCCAAATACTCCGGCTGATAAATCATCATCAAAATTGTATAAGGATGAAGTTATTGTTGCGGTTGACGGCGTTGAAGTTGGTGAAACCGAGAATTTCTATGCTTTATTTACCGGTAAAGTGGATGAAAAAGTAGTGCTTACTGTTAGAGGAAAAGACAAAAAAGAGCGTGAGGTGGTAATTCGTCCTACTTCTTCTGTACGTCAGGATATGTATCAGGAATGGGTGAATGATCGCAAAGCAATGGTAGAAAAGCTCTCTAATGGGCGATTAGGCTATATTCACATTCAAGGTATGAACTTGCCAAGCTTTGAAGTTTTCGAGCGTGAACTTACTGCTGCAGGTTATGGCAAAGAAGGTCTTGTAGTAGATGTTCGCTACAATGGTGGTGGATTTACTACCGATTATTTAATGACGGTTTTGAATTACAAACAACATGCTTATACGATTCCACGTGGCGCAGCCAAAGATTTGGAAAAAGAAAAGTCAAAATTCCGTGATTATTATCCAATAGGAGAACGTTTAGTTTTTGCTGCATGGACTCGCCCCTCTATTGCTTTGTGTAATGAAGGGTCCTATTCAAATGCGGAGATTTTTTCTCATGCGTACAAAACGTTAGGCATTGGAACATTGGTTGGTCAGCCTACAAACGGTTCGGTTATTTCAACAGGTGGCCGCGGACTTATTGACGGTTCATTCGTCCGTTTACCTTTCCGTGGTTGGTACACCAAAGCAACCGATCAAAATCAGGAATTAGGGCCCGCAGTTCCGGATATTTTGGTAGAAAATGAACCTAACTGGATTAGCACAGGAAACGATGCACAATTAAAACGCGCAGTTGAAGAACTACTCAAACAAATTGATACAAAATAAATCGCTAAGGCCCCGGATGAAGATTCGGGGCTTTAGGTGCTTTTATTCTCAATTAGCCGTTGATTCATCACTCAATAACTAGTCTTAAACGAAAAAAATGCCATTATTTTGATATGAAAAATCCTGTTTATTTTGTTTTAGTTACATTACTATGGGGCGGTATTTCAATAAGTGGAAAAGCACAAACCCAAGGGCTGAAATCTGAGCTATTCGATATCGCTATTGCCCCTAAAGCTGAACGCATTCAAAAAGATCTGGAAAAATTGGTTTCCTTTGGAACGCGCCACACATTATCGGATACTGTTTCTCAATCCCGAGGAATTGGAGCAGCCCGAAGATGGATAAAAGCTGAGTTTGAAGCAATTTCAAAAGCAAATGGCAATAAATTGGATGTTTTTTATGTGGCAGATACGGCTTCTGGTCCACGAATTCCCAAAGCTGTGAATATCGTTAACGTGGTGGCTGTACAGTGGGGCAAAACAGACAAAAATCGTGTAGTTTTGATGGCCGGTGATATTGATTCGCGAGTAACCGATGTATTAAATGCCAAAGATGATTCCCCGGGAGCAAATGATAATGCTACGGGTATTGCCGGAATTCTAGAAGCTGCAAGAGTCTTAGTAAAGTATGATTTTGATGCTACCATCGTTTATGCCGGACTCTCAGGCGAAGAACAGGGCTTATTTGGTGGACGCATTTTAGCCGATTATGCCAAAAAGCAAGGTTGGAATATTGATGCCGTTTTGAATAACGATATGATTGGCAATATTGAGGGTATCAATGGTGTAGTTGACAACAGAACCGTACGCGTTTTTTCAGAAGGAACACGAGCAGTAGAAACGGAGCGTGAAGCTCGTATTCGACGTTTTACTGGTGGTGAAGTGGATTCTCCCAGCCGCAATTTGGCACGTTATATTAAGTGGGTTGGAGAAGCAACCGTCCCTAATTTAGAGGTGATGATGATTTATCGATTGGATCGTTTTGGTCGTGGCGGGCATCATCGGCCATTTAATGAAGCCGGTTTTCCTGGCGTTCGGATCATGGAAACGTGGGAGCATTATGATCGTCAGCATCAGGATTTAAGAACAGAAAATGGGATTAAATATGGTGATGTTCTTGAAAAGGTAAACTTCCCTTATGTTGCTAAATGTACCGGACTTAATGCCGTTGTGTTAGCGGCTATGGCTTGGGCTCCTGCGCCTCCGACTGATGTTCAAATAGCCGGCGCGGTTCAAGCTTCTACCACATTAAAATGGAAAAAAGCAGATAAGCACCCACGTTTAGCAGGCTACAAAATTTATTGGCGTTATACCACCGATGCTGAATGGCGTTGGTCACGTTTCGTGGGAGATGTAACTGAGTTTACCCTCGAGAATATTATCATTGATAATTATTACTTTGGCGTAGCCGCTGTCAGCACGGATGGAACAGAAAGTCCGGTTGTATTTCCCGGACCAGCAGGAGCGTTTTAAATATGAATCTGTATAATTAGTCTATCTTGTTATTCATACTATAGATACTTTCGAACTAAAGTAAGTAATTATTGGTGCTCCTGAACTCAATTAACATCTCACTATCAAAAAAATCAAAAAAATTCTTGCATCGTATTTTTAAAAAACCATATCATTGACGCCATGAAACAAATCGCAACTCTTATTTCTTGTTGTATGTGTTGTATGCGCGAAAGCCATACAGCATAGGGATTTGTTCAAAACGTTTTTTGAAAGCCCTGTGTTGAATCTCGACTCAGGGCTTTTTTGTTCTTTCTCTTGATTTCTCATCAAGAAAGGTGGAGGGACAGGCCCTGTGATACCTTAGCAACCGCTTCGATTAACAACCGAAGGTCAGGTGCTAAATCCTGCTGCCTCGATAGAAATATCGAGTCGGGAAGATGAGTAGAAGTTGGTTATCCATTTAGTCTGTAATCCAGATTTTGAATATAAGCCTCTTCCGGACTCAATTCCCGGAAGAGGCTTTTTTTATTGACTTTAACCAATGGAACAACGAATGGAACCAACTTACCGCGACTGGTATCAAAAAAAAATGTACGCCACTGAAGAACTCGCACAGGAGACAGAAGTGGCTTTGCAAGCTCTTCAAACTTCGCAAACAATTGCTGTTGTCGGCCTTTCGAAAGACCGCCACAAAGATAGTCAGTTTGTGGCGCGATATCTGCAAAATGCAGGCTTACGCATCATTCCGGTAAATCCGACTGCTGAAGAAATTTTGGGTGAAAAAGTGTATAAGTCGCTCTCCGACATTCCTTTCCCAATTGACATTGTGGATGTTTTTTTAAAACCCGAGCTCATTCCCAACTTTATTGATGAAGCTATTGCGCTTAACCCGAAAGCAATTTGGCTGCAACTTGGTACCGGTAAACAACCGGAGGCAAAACAAAAAGCAACTGAGGCGAATGTTCCTCTTTTCGAAAATAGATGTATCAAAGTAGATCATCAGTTTTTGATGCGACCAACCGTAAAATAAGCTCTCTTTCATCAACCATAACCCAAATAGAATCAACCGTTATTCAACCTAAATTTTTGGAGTAATAATCATGAGTAACCCACAAAATTACCGTTTTGAAACCCTGCAATTACATGCGGGCCACACACCGGATGGCACAACCAATTCTCGTGCTGTTCCGATTTATCAAACCACATCTTATGTGTTCAACGATACGGAACATGCAGCTAGTTTATTTGCACTCAAAGAGTTCGGAAATATTTACACCCGAATTATGAATCCCACAACCGATGTGTTTGAGAAACGCATTGCAGCTCTGGAGGGCGGTGCAGCTGCGGTTGCCGTTTCTTCCGGACAAGCTGCTCAATTTTTGGCGTTAACAACTATCGCACAAGCAGGAGATAATTTCGTTTCTACATCGTTTTTGTATGGTGGAACCTATAATCAGTTCAAAGTAGCCCTTCCTCGTTTAGGTATCGCTATCAAATTTGTGGAAGATGATTCTATTGAATCTTTTGAAGCCCAGATTGACGAAAACACCAAAGGGATTTATGTGGAATCTATCGGGAATCCCCGAAACAACATCCCTGATTTTGAAGGTTTATCAAAACTAGCTCAAAAACATGGAATTCCTTTGATTGTGGATAATACATTTGGCGCAGGTGGGGCAATTGTTCAACCCATTAAACATGGCGCTAATGTGGTAGTTGAGTCTGCAACAAAATGGATTGGTGGACATGGAACCTCAATTGGTGGTGTTTTAATTGATGCAGGTAACTTCAACTGGGGCAACGGTAAATTCCCATTATTTACACAACCGGCTCCCGGATATCACGGATTAAATTTCTGGGATGTATTTGGTGAAGACGGTCCGTTTGGAAACATCGCGTTTGCAATTCGTGCTCGAGTAGAAGGCTTACGTGATTTTGGTCAGGCAATTTCTCCATTCAATTCATTTTTGTTACTTCAAGGACTAGAAACATTGTCGTTACGTGTTGAACGCCATACAGAAAATGCGTTGAAATTGGCAACATGGTTAGAAGCGCACGATGCCGTTGAATGGGTTAGTTATGCAGGTCTGGAAAATCATCCTTATCACGAAAAAGCTAAAAAATACTTGAATCCGGGTCGATTTGGAGCGGTGTTAACATTTGGAATTAAAGGTGGTTACGAAGCCGGACGCACCTTTATTAACAGTGTTCAATTAGCCTCTCATTTAGCGAATGTAGGTGATGCCAAAACGTTAGTTATTCATCCTGCTTCCACAACACATCAGCAGTTAAGTGATGCTGAACAATTGGCAAGTGGTGTAACAGAATCGTTGATTCGAGTTTCCGTTGGAATCGAGCATATTGAGGACATCAAAGCTGATTTCGAACAAGCATTTGCAAAAATTAAAGTATAAAACAACTTCCAAGTGAACCCGGTACCCGCATCTTCAAACAAAAACCTGTCGAAATTACTTCATTGAAGATGCGGGGAAAGGTTTCTTATGTGTGCGCATCACGCACAAACATTCCGTTTTAACCCAACAGGCACGCTTTATAGTAAGTGCAAAGTTTTAAAAAAATGCCAAATCCAATTCAATTTTACGCTCACCCATCTGATTTTATCACTGAAACAGGTGATGTATTGCATCAACCTGTGGTAGCTTATCAAACCTGGGGAAATTTGAATGAAACCCGCGATAATGTGGTATTAGTTTGCCATGCATTAACAGGAAGTAGTGACGCCGAAGATTGGTTTTCCGGTTTTTTTACTGAGGGTTTATTTGATTTGGAGCGCCAATTTGTGGTTTGCGCCAATGTGTTGGCTGGATGTTATGGGTCAACGGGTCCACAAAGCATTAATCCCAAAACAGGTGATCGGTATCAAGGTGACTTTCCGGTGATTTCAATTCGTGATATGGTGCGTTTACAACAACATTGGCTCGATTCGTTGGGAGTTGCAGGAATTGAATTAGCTATTGGCGGTTCAATGGGTGGAATGCAAGTTTTAGAGTGGGCTATCTTGGACTCCCGAGTACAAAAAATGATTGTTATTGGCGCAAATGCTCAACATTCAGCTTGGGCGATTGGAATATCAGAGGCACAACGCAATGCTATTTACGCTGATAAAAACTGGAACAATGGCTTTTATCTGCCTAATCGACATCCTGAACAAGGATTAGCCGCAGCCCGAATGATGGGAATGCTTACCTATCGTACCTATCAAAGTTTTAATGAGAAATTTGGCCGTAAGCCTCAAGGAAACTCAGAACAATTTCAGGTGCAGTCGTATCTGAATTACCAAGGCGAAAAGCTTGTAAACCGTTTTGTTGCATTGACTTAGGTTCGTTTGACACAAGCTATGGACTCACACGA
>CAZIQX010000018.1:0-10208 GCA_964541325.1 uncultured Chitinophagales bacterium
AGCTGAACGTAAAAAACCATATCCATCAGGTAAAACCTCAAGAACTCCCTCGTTGATAATTTCACCTTCTAAATACGGACGTAAAATTTTCAAACGCTCTTCAACCGTTGCCGCTGTTATTTCAGGAACACGCTCATGAAGGGGGATTTTTTTGCCATTCGGACCAACAACAGGAGGTAATTTTGGAGTGGCTTCCTGTTGTTTTTCTTCTTTTTTATCGGGTAGAGTTCGGTTTACTTTTTGGATTTTCTTACTTACCCGTTCTTCTTGAGTTGGTTTTTCCTCAACAACTTCTTTTTTCTTACGGCCACGTTTGCCTTTGCTAGGTGTAGATTCCTCTAATGGAATTAACTCGATGTCGCCATCGTCAGAGTCAAGTTCAAAATCTGGACTTAATAAATCGTCTAAATCGAGTTCAATGTCATCGTCATCATCGGGAAAAAAGGAAACCTTTTTCTCTTTAGAGTCTTTCTTCGAACTCTTTTTGAGCTCAATTTTCTTTTTAGCAGAAGCTGTTTCAGTTTTATGATATGTTCCAAAAATATCTTCAATAGATTCAGGTTCAATATCCGTTTTTTCTGCTTTTTTTCGCCCTCTTTTTTTCGGTTCAGCAATTTGTTTAGGTGATTCTTCAATCAAAGTTAGTTCATCCTCTGGAATCAACAAATCATCCTCATCAATTTCCAAATCAAGCTCTAAATCACTGACATCAAATGGGTCAAAAAGGGTTTTATCTTCAATAGATTTATTTTTAGACCCTTTCGGTCTGCCACGTTTACCGCCCAAATTTAATTTTGTTTTGATTTCAAAATCCAAAAAAGGATTCTCAATTAATGTAGTAGAACGTTTTGAGCTTGATGGTGATGACGAATCATACCCAAAGTGGCTTAATATAGCCTCAATAACATCGGCTTTTGGACGTAAAGCCATGCCTTTAATCCCCAAATCTTTGGCAAATTGCTTTAGTTCCAAAAGTGTTTTGATTTTTAGTTCGTCTAACAGTTGTTCTTTAGACAGGTTCGAATACGAATGATTACTCATGTGAAGAGTATTGTATTAGATGTTCAAATTGTAAAATGTGCTAAGTGACTTAAAAAACTCAACATAGAGGGAGAAGCAGGAGAGTGGTAAGCCTAAATTTGGCGAATCCGGCTGTCAACTAGTTGGTAAAAGTAAAAACTTCCCGTAAAAATTACTACATCATCCTTAAAATTGGCTAATTCTTTTGAAAAATTTCCATCATCCAATGGTTTACAGTTGGGTGAAATGGCCTTAATTTGTTCAAACTTGGCTGCTCTTGGATGATTTAATTCAAAAAAATAAATGTCTTTAAATTCTGAATAAAGATTGAGTAGTGTGGGATAATCTTTATCAGCCATGAAAGTACATACAATGATACAATTTTCTGGTTTGTACAAATATTTAAGGGATTGTTTGAGCCAAAAAAAAGCTTCTTCGTTATGTGCTCCATCAAAATACCACGCAAAAGTTGGATGAATTCGTTCAAATCGTCCTTTTAAACCTGAAAGGGACCTAGCATTGCCCAATCCTCTTCGTAAGGCTTGCTCTGATACAGGGAAAAAGTTTTTTATTTTTTTAAATACTAACTTGACTAATAAAGTATTTTTAATGTTAATAATTCCTTTAAAATCCAATTTAAAAGTTACACCTGGATAAAGATCATTTACAAACGTATCAAATTGGTTGGATTCATGAGATATTGAACGGATACTTTGCAAAGGAGCTTCATGAAATTCAGCAAGTTTCTGAATTACGTGAAGAGCATCATCAGGTAAATCCCCAATTACTACAGGAACATTGGGTTTTATGATACCGGCTTTTTCTCGGGCAATAAGTGCAAAGGTATCGCCTAAAACATCTTTATGATCCATACCAATACTGGTAATAACACTCACAATCGGAGTAATGATGTTCGTAGCGTCAAGTCGTCCACCCAATCCAACCTCTATAATGGCGATTTCTACTTTATGCTGAGCAAAAAGCCAAAAACCAAAAGCGGTTAATAACTCAAAATAGGTCAATGAACTTTCGAGAATGGTACTTTCATAATAAGAGAAAAAACCAAGCAAATCGTCATCGGTACAGGGTTGACCATTAATTTTGAATCGTTCATGAACGGTAATAAGATGGGGAGACATATAAAGTCCAGTTTTGTAGCCTTGCTCTTGCAAAACTGCTGATAACATGGAGGAAACGGTGCCTTTTCCATTAGTTCCGGCAACATGAATACAGGATAAACTTAAGTGAGGATTTCCAATTTTTGCACAAAAGGCTTCGATGTTTGATAAACCGGGATGAAACCCGGAAGCGCCTTGAGTTTGATAATTCGGTTGCGTATTTAAATACGTCCAAATGGCATCGATTCCGGAAAAAACCATTAAAAATCGTAGTGACAGGTTAGTAAATTTGTATTTTTTGAAAATACTAAAATTGAAAGCATGAAAAACTTGTATTCAACAATTGCAAAGCCAATACTTTTTAGATTAGACCCTGAAATCGCACACGAACTTACTGTTGAAACAGGTTTACTAGTAGCTAAAATTCCGATAATCCGGGATTGGGTCTTTCAGTTTTTTACAAGTTCATCATCGCCAAAACTTGGTTTTACCTGGAAAGGTCTTCATTTTCCGAATAGGGTTGGCTTAGCAGCTGGATTTGATAAAAATGCTCGATATATGCCCCTAATGCAGCGTTTGGGTTTTGGCTTTTTAGAAATTGGAAGCATTACAGCACAAGCATCAAACGGAAATCAAAAACCACGATTATTTCGATTGCCTACGGACAATGCGCTTATAAATCGCATGGGTTTAAATAATGAAGGTGCGGATAGCATTATCAAAAGATTACAGGATTTTGAGCATCATTATCCAATTGGAATCAATATTGCGAAAACACACTCGACAAAAATATTGGGTGAAGCTGCCATTAAAGATTATGTGCAAAGTTTTTTGTTGGCTCAGTCGGTTGCAGATTACATTACCTTAAATATTTCATGTCCAAACACGGAAGAGGGAAAAACTTTTGAAGATCCCGACACACTTCGTGATTTATTAACGGCTATTTATCAACAAAAGAAAACAGAAAAACCCATCTTGGTAAAGCTAAGTGTTGATTTGGAAGATTCTCAACTTAAGGAGCTACTTTCAGTTTGCCAACATTTTAATGTAGATGGCTATGTTTGTTCAAATACTTCATCACAAAGAAAAAACTTGTCAACTGACCTAAAAACCATCGAACAAATCGGAAAAGGTGGTTTGTCGGGTAAACCTATTCACCTAAAATCGGTGGATTTGGTAAAGCGAGTTAAAGCCTTTCAATCCTCAGCATTTGTGATTGGTGTAGGAGGAATTGAATCTCCCGAAACAGCCATCCATTTTTTAGATGCAGGTGCTGATTTAATTCAGATTTACACAGGCTTAGTTTATTATGGGCCTGAATTGGTAAAAGATATTAACTCAGCTATACTCAAATGGTTACAAGAAAAAGGCGCTTAAGCAAACAGCGCCTTTAAATTCTTGGAGTAATCAGGTTTTATAATCCCTTTTTCCGTAATAAATGCCGTTATGTATTCGGCAGGAGTAACATCAAAGGCCGGATTGTAGGTTGGGATTCTATCCGGAGCTATTTTAGTTCCACCAATTTCGTAAATCTCACGACCATCTCGCTCTTCAATCGGGATTAGATCCCCTGATTCCAACGACATATCCATTGATGATAGTGGGGCTGCCACGTAAAACGGAATTTGATGTGCTTTAGCAAGAACGGCTAAGGAATAGGTTCCAATTTTATTGGCCATATCACCATTTGCAGCAACTCGGTCTGTTCCAACAATTATTAAATCAACTTTTCCTTGCTTCATTAGAAAACCGGCCATTGAATCGGTAATGAGAGCCATTGGAATTTCAGCTTGTGACAATTCCCAGGCAGTTAAACGTGCACCTTGTAGAAGTGGGCGAGTTTCATCTACCCAAACATGAATGTTTTTTTCTGCTTGATGTGCATGATAAATTACCGACAAAGCTGTACCAAACTCACTAGTTGCCAAACTACCGGTATTACAATGTGTAAGTATTATTGCTTTTTTTCCAACCAAGGACTGCCCGTTTAAGCCAATTTGTTTGCAAACCCGACGGTCTTCATCATGAATGGTTTTAGCTATTTTAAGTACATGCTCTTTGATTTCAGCGATGGGCTTATCTTTCATCGCAAAAATGCTGTTTTTAATGCGTTCCAATGCCCAGAATAAGTTCACAGCGGTTGGACGCGAGCTGCCTAAATAGTCAGCAATACGTTGTACTTCAATCCAAAAACTGCTGAAATTTTCGTCGGGAACGTCTTTAAGCCCCATGTAAAAACCATAAGATGCAGCAATCCCAATGGCAGGTGCACCACGAACGCGGAGTTTTTTAATGGCATCCCAAACCCGACCTACATCGCGTAAATCGGAAAAGACAGTTCTGCTTGGTAAAAAAGTTTGGTCTAAAATGCGAAGGTGATCGCCGCGCCATTCCAGAGATTGAACGGCAGGTTTATTCTGTTCTGTTGAGTTTTCCATGGCGCGAATATATCGTAAAATGACAAAAACTTGCTATAAATGAAATCGAATTTGCATTATTCGCGATAAATCATGCATCTTTTTAGAAGTAGTATCGTAGCTATCACGACTCTTTCATTCATCTAATTCTTTAAGAATATGCCGCTTAAAAACGATTTATTTGATTCCAGTGCAACCCGATCAAAAAGTGATTCTTCCATGACTCGTTTTAAAGGTATTGGTGAACCAGAGCCGGAATCAAAATCTTCTATGATTCTTAAAGGGGTGTTATTTGTGGCTTTTTTAGCCAGTTTTATTTTGTTTTTGGTAAATCGTTCTACAATAAGTACTTCATCAACGGCAAATTTAAAGGATGCCATTAAAAATGAAGTATTTAATGACGCACCTGACTCCAAACTACTCACCGATATGGGAGCTTGGATGGAGAGAATGGGTTACACGAATCTCACAAAAGAAGATCTTGTTGAATTAAGAAAAAAAGGTGTTACAGCTACGTTTACTTCACGTATTCGAGATTTAGGGTACGAACCAACCTTAGATGAAATGGTTCAACTTGCTCAACACGATGTGTCAGCTACGTTTGCCTCTATGATGCATGCTTTAGGCTACAAAGATTTAAAAATTGAAGACTTAATTCGATTACGCGTTCATGGAGTAACGGCTCATTTTACCAGCAATATGCATGATTTAGGTTACACCGATATCACGCCAGATGATCTTATCCGTCTTAAAGATGCACAAGTTTCTATTAGTGATGTTAAAAAATTGAATAAAGATCGTGTCCAAAAAGCGACGATTGATGAACTCGTTCGTTACGGAATAAGTAATCAGTAAGGTTTTAACTTCCAATTCAATCGCAAAAAAGCTAACTTTGAGAATACAATCAAGGTTAGCTTTTTTTATTGATGCAAATTCGTTCTCTTGCCAAAACCCCCAAACACAAACGATTTGAATACATTCCCCGGTATTGGAAACCGGAGGAAGAAGAGAAAAAGCGCAAAAGAACCATTCATTTTGAGCGAAAAACGCGAAGAGGTCAAGCTGGATCGATAATAATGTATGCGCTTATTTTATCTGCTGTTCTATATCTGATGGTTTCATTTAAGTAGTAGGAGTAAAAATTAACAACGTGTCGAACGGATCGCTTATTCGTAAGCTGCCACCTGAAATTCATAATAAAATAGCCGCCGGTGAAGTTGTTCAGCGTCCGGGTTCGGTGGTTAAAGAATTATTGGATAATGCTATCGATGCCGGTGCATCATCCATTCAAATTGTTATAGAAAATGCAGGTAGAACCTTAATTCAGGTTGTGGACAACGGTTCCGGCATGGTGAAAGACGACCTTCCACTTTGCTTTGAACGCCACGCTACATCCAAAATTCAGACCATTGATGATTTATTTAACATTCATTCACTTGGGTTTCGTGGTGAAGCTATGGCTTCGATTGCTGCAGTATCGCAGGTTCACCTTAAATCAAAATCATCAGAATCGGATATTGCTTATGAGTATGAGATTTGGGGTGGTGAAGAACGTCTATTTCAACCTTGTGCCTTTGAGCGTGGAACGAGTATTTCAGTTAAAAACTTATTTTACAATGTTCCCGCACGCCGCGCTTTCCTGAAAACCGATTCAACAGAATTTCGGCATATTATTACTACTGTTCAGCAAGCAGCTTTGGCCAATCACGATGTAGCATTTGATTTAATTGCTGATGGCTCAACCGTGTATCATTTACCCGAGCAAACAAAAGAAGATCGCATTGTTTCCTTGTTTGGAAAGTCGTACAAAGCAAGTCTTATCCCATTTGAAGAGCGAACAACCTACATCAGTTTAAGTGGATACGTAATTGATCCTAAACTCACAAAACGGAATAGGGGTGAACAGTTTTTATTTGTGAATGGGCGCCCTTTTTCACACCGATATTTGCAATTTGTGGTTGGGGAAGTGTACAAACCGCTCATCAAACCCAACGAATATCCATTTTATGCGTTGTTTTTTGATATCAATCCCAAAGAAGTTGATGTGAACGTACATCCAACAAAAATGGAAGTGAAGTTTGAAGACGAAAAAAGTGTGATAAGCTTTGCGCGCTCAGTTGTAAAAAAAGCCTTAAACGAACGTTTTGCTGCAATAATTGAATCGCCACCTGAGTATAAATTGGATGCATTTTCAGTGGATTTGAGTTGTCTCGGAAATCCTTCCAGATCAGTTTCTTCGCCATCGTTTGGGGCTAAAGATTCATTTGCGGTAAACATGCCATCACGAATAAATCAACAAAATATTGGCAGAGAATCTGCTTTAGGGGATACACTTTTTAAACCAGATCGTTTTGAATTTAACCTATCAGGAGAAGAACAACTACAATCGAAAACTATTTCCAATAAGCCTGATTATCATCGGGATAGAGGTTTTTGGCAGTTACACGATCAATACATCATCAGTCAAACCCGAACCGGAATGTGTTTGGTTGACCAACACTTAGCACATAAACGCATCTTATTTGAACGAGCTTTAAGTAACATCGAATCAGGATTGCCGGGTACACAACAATTACTGTTTCCGCAACAAATTGATTTTTCTGCAAGTGATTTTTCTTTACTTCAAGAACTTATGCCAACATTAGTGAGTTTGGGCTTCTCGATTCAGATACTTTCAGGTTTTGCAGCCATAATATCAGGAGTTCCCAGCGAAGTTAGAGTGGGAGAAGAAAAGGAAGTTTTACTGGATTTGCTTCACGATTTTCATGAAATGCGTGGTGAGCGTTCATTATCTCCCCATGAAAAAGCAGCAATCGCTTTAGCCAAGCGAACGGCAATACCGCGAGGAAAAAAGCTTTCTCAGCTTGAAATGGATAAATTGATTGACGAATTATTTGCTTGTGATCACCCCATGTTATGTCCGCAAGGTAAACCCACTCTCAAGTATATTTCTTTAGACGAAATCAGACTTCGATTTAAGTAAAAGTTTGGTTAAGCCTTGTTCTGCACGAAAAAGATTCGCAAACTTGCAGAGAATTCCTTCATTTTTTAGTTGATATCTTTATGTCGTTGAATATACTTGCTTTAGAGCCGTACCTTGGTGGCTCGAGAAAACACTTTATCAATGGGTTGACCGAGTATTCAAGGCATACGATAATCCCTATTACGATGTCTGACAGGCACTTACGTTGGCGAATGATGGGTGGAGGCGTTACTATGGCTGAATATGCGTTGGATCATCAGGAAAAAGTGGATGTGATTTTTGCCTCGAGTACTACCAATTTAACGGCGTTTATTGCGCTTACTAATCCCAAGTTTGCCCATACCCCGGTTATTCTCTATATGCATGAAAATCAATTAACGGAACCCATGCCACCCGGACAAAAAAGAGAACTTACTTACAGCTATATCAATTACTTAAGCGCACTTGCTGCTGATAAAGTAGTTTTCTCATCAGCTTATCATAAGGATAGTTTTTTTAATGCATTACCAGAGTTTTTAAAACAATTTCCTGATTACAAGCCTAAAGATCATATCGAAAAAATTCTTCAGAAAAGTGAAGTTCTTCATCCGGGAATTCATCTCAAACATTTCGACCCTCATCCTGACACTAGAAAAAACAATAAGTTGCCCGTGATTTTATGGAATCAGCGATGGAGCTATGATAAAGATCCGGCTAAGTTTTTTAGAATGATGAATCGCTTGGATGATGCAGGGTATCAGTTTGAGTTAATTTTGGCCGGTGATAATCGCCATGAAAAGCCGGAAGAGTTCGAAAAAGCCTGGTCTCGTTATGGTCGACGAATTATTCATTATGGTTTTGTTGAAGATTTATCCACTTACTGTAAACTCTTACACCGCGCTGACATTGTTGTATCCACTTCGCTGTTTGAGAATTACTCAGTAGCTATTATGGAAGCTGTGTATTGTGGCTGCCATCCGGTTGTTCCCAATTCATTGATGTACCCTGAACTTATTCCAAAAGCAATTCATAACCCGTTATTACATGCGCCAACAGTGTATAACGATGAAGATCATTTGTTTAAAATTTTGAAATCCATGCTTTCCGGAGAGAATAAAGCACTTCCAAAACCGACCTTGCAAAATGTCAATCGTCATCTTGATTGGTCAGTGATAATTCATAAATATGATACGCTGTTTGAATCGGTACTTGAAGCCAAACGGCAATTTTAAAAAGAAATTGGACTTTTAGCTATCCTAAAGTTCTTGCATATAAAGATCTGTAAAGTGTTGAACGGCTTCAAACTATATGTTCTATTCATGTTTAAACCTGAATAAAATCAATCCATTAAAAGAAATATTTTAACCGAAGGTAACCAAAACTATCACCTCCAAAGGCAGCAAAACTCAAATAGGGATAATAAAGATCGGGTTTAGGGCCCAAGAATAAATGCAATCCGGATTCAATTGAAATTTCATCAGAAAAGGTATAGCTAAGTTGTGTTAAGCTGTAAACGTCACTTCCAATCAAATTATATAATGCAACTTGAGTTACCGTGAAAGAGTCTGATAGGCGTTTAATTAGTTGATGTGATGTGCTATAAAAGCGCTCAATTTGCTGAATATCACGGTCGTAGTACAAAATTTGGTCAATCAAAAATTCGTGATTGAATTGCCAACCCTGCCAATCCCAATTATATCCAACTGTTGCTTGAAGCCAGGGTTTTTTTCGTAAAAATCCATTGGCTACATCACTTTCTTCTTGAATGACCTGAACCAACCGAATGAGTTGAGTTAAGGAAGGATTTTGAAGATTTACATCGCGTATTCGTTGTGGTAACCAATCCACATAACGTTGATTCCAGTATAAAATGTCTGCTCGAAATCGTTTTGTATCGGATATGCGCCATTCGTGACTTGTTCCCAATCCCCATGTTTGCAGATAGGTTTCTTGTAAATCAAAGGAACTGTTTATCAAATTCAAATTAAACGTTTTACTCCAACTAGGTTGATTTACAAACCAATTAAATACCCAAAAACTAGCGTCCCAAGAACTCGTTGATGGAAGCTGATACTTAAACGCCCAATTTAAAGCTCCTGTTTGTTCATTGTCATCAAATTGATAAGTAACAGGAAGGGGTAGGTCAAGTGGAATAGCAAAGAACCATCGATTGGTTTCTCGAGGTAACTGAGGTTGTAACCATGTTGGACTTATGATAGCGGTAAATTGACCATAATGGCTATAAATGGTTGCTTGTGCTCCCCAAAATCCGGCAAAAAGTTCGTCTACACTGTTAGTGACAAAATCTTCGCCGGTTAACTGCAAAAAAAGGCTTCCTGAGGCACTGCTAAATGTTTTTCCCCAACGTTGAATTTGTTTCCCAATACGAATATCCATCTTTGCAAAATATAGGTCGGCATAAAACTCTCGAAGAACTAAACGGGTTGAATCGGACCGGGTATTCCAATAATGGCGAGCATCCAAATCTGCAAAGAATTGAGATTGATTGTTTACAAGATTGGGTTGAATTCGAATTCGGGAGCGATTAGCAACAGGTGAAGATGGGTTTTTGAAGGGGAGTCCAACGTAGGAATCAATATATCCGCTCGTTTCTTGTGAAAAACCGCTTTCAGGGTAAATCAACGAAAAAGCACATATTATACTAATTTTTAAGATGTATGCAAGGGTAAG
>CAZIQX010000018.1:10218-14575 GCA_964541325.1 uncultured Chitinophagales bacterium
AAGGGTAAGTGATGTGTTTTTTATCATTTTTAATTGAAATTCACCTGAGAACTCAATATATTTGAGTTAATGTGGATTAAAATAATCTGCGTTGAACTGATACTGAAACTTTTCAATCCCACGAAGAAAATAGTCAATATGGCGCACGAAAGAATCGAGATTGATCTGCCTTTGGCGAAAGTGTACGAGCTTTTGAGTAATCCGGTAGATTTCCCAAAATTTATGTCTGAAATCAACAAAGTAAATCGTCTAAGCTCTCAATCTTTTGAATACGAAACCGAATTAGCCGGTGAAAAATTCCATTGGACAACCAATGTTATTGATGATCTCAGAAATACCCGTTTTGCGTGGATCACGATTAACGGTAACTTAAACCAAACTGGCACGATTCGTTTTACGCCACTTGATAACGGCACAAAAACTCGTGTTGAATTTAGCCTCGATTATCGCACATTTTTTGGTCAACCAAGTGAAGAACTTGCTAAATTCATTTCAGAACTTTCAACTACACTTCAAGCTAACTTAGCGAAATTCAAAGAATTAGCTGAAAACGACGGTTTCGTTGTTGAAAAAAACAAAGTTGAAGCTGCTATTTAAGTTCTAAATCAGCCTATTTTACAAGGACTGCCACAAGCAGTCCTTTTTTTTTGTTTTCCTTTTTCTTTTTATGCGATTCACATCTTAAAAAACTGCGATTCATGCTCATACAAAACTTCATTGATTCTCTTACTAATCAAAAGAAAAAGTTCGCATGTTTGATTGGAAAAAAAACGGCTTATTCCCTATCGCCGCTCATGCACAATTTTTCCGCCCGCTATCACTCAATAGACTTTGAATATCACGCAGTTGATGTTGAGCCTGAGCAGTTTCACCTAATTCAGCACATACTCAGGCATCCAAATTGTTTAGGATTGAATATCACTATACCATACAAGAAAGAAATTTTACAATTTGATGCATTCAGAGAAGAGTTGGTGACAAAGTTGGGAGTTGCCAATGTTTTTTATAAAAAAATGGATGAATGGTATGCAGCAAACACGGATGTTTTTGGGTTTAAAGAACCACTTCAAGAACCAAATTTGAACTACACCGAAATGGTAGCTTTTATATTTGGAACTGGAGGTGCAGCAAAAGCAGTCATTCAAGGTTTATCGGACTTAGGTTTTTCTACTGTTTATGAGGTATCAAGGAATCCGGAAAAAACTCAATTGAGTTACTCAAATTGGCTAGAATTTGCATTAAAGGCGAAATCAATTGCTTTAATAAATGCGAGTCCTTTAGGAATGACCCATTTGCTTGATCAATCACCGATAACGATTGAAGCAATGCAAGCGCTAAACCCGCAAATTTGCTATGATTTAACGTACAATCCTGCAGAAACACTTTTTTTAAAACAAGCAAAAACTGTTGGTGTGCCTCATATAATCAATGGGTTAGATATGCTCATTTTCCAAGGAAGTAAATCATTTGAATATTGGACCGGAAAAACATTTCCAATCGAAGATGTTCGAACAGCTTGTAAAAAGAAACTTAATTATGAATGACCCAATGATACATATAATACAACCCCGGCTATTTTCAACACAAGTAAAAGCATTCTTTACCCAAAAGAATGCTCATTTTACAGAAAATAGACTAATTGAGGGCTTAAATGTCGGCTTTAATACACAAGAGGAACGCCATCAAATTATTGAAAATCGAAAACTAATATTCGATTCGTTTGGCATATCCGCTGAACAAATAGCGTTAGGAAATCAGGTGCATGGAACCCATATTGCAGAAGTTTCAGAAGCAGGTTTACAAAAAGAGACAGACGGATTAATCACGAATCAAAAAGGATTAGGGTTAGCCATTTTAGTGGCAGATTGCGCTGCAATTTTACTGCATGATGTGCAAATTGGATTTATTGGTGCACTACATGCAGGTTGGCGTGGTGCAATTGGGGGGATTTTATCTCGTACATTATCCAACTTTAAAGAAAAAGGTTCTGATTTAACACAACTTCGAGCATTTATTAGTCCTTGTATTTCTGCCGCACAATTTGAAGTAGGTGAAGAGGTGGCATCACAATTCCCGGATCATGCTGTAATTCGTGGGGTCTATAAAAAACCGCACGTTGATTTAAAAGCTTTTTTAGCATTTCAATTTCAAGATGCTGGTGTTGATTTACAACAGGTTGAAGTTCACGATGGGTGTACACTTGAAGATGCTCAATCCTATTATTCTTACCGAAGAGAAGGAAATAAAAGTGGACGAATGATGGCTTTCATTCAGTTGTTATAACTGTCGGATATGTCATTTCGTGTTTCCTATTCACCCGGCTATTATGCTCCCATACCAGAGCACCATGTTTTCCCCATGCGCAAGTTTGAGGGGTTATATAACTATTTAACTGAGCAGAACATCATTGAAAAACAGCATGTTATTGAACCTTCTTTAGTGGATGTTTCAACGTTGATGCAAGTGCACACCCCTGATTATATTCATGAAATTCAGTTTGGTTTTGAGGACCGAAAACGAGAAAGACGATTGGGTTTGCCATGGTCGCCGGGTTTAACTCGGCGATCTTTTCTAGCAGTTCAAGGTACATTAAATGCAGGGTTAATGGCTTTACAAGATGGAATTAGCGGAAATTTAGCAGGTGGGACTCATCATGCTTTTCCGGACCATGGAGAAGGTTTTTGTGTATTTAACGATGTAGCCGTTGCAGTAAAATCATTAAAGGCATCACTTTGGGTGAAAAAAGTACTCATTATTGATTGTGATGTTCATCAAGGAAATGGAACAGCATCAATTTTTGCTGATGATAATGATGTGTTTACGTTTTCAATTCATGGAGAAAAAAACTATCCCTTTAAAAAACCACCTAGTAATTTAGATATTGGTCTTCCTGATAAAACAGGAGATAAGCGCTATGCACAACTTTTGGAACAAGCTTTAGGAGATATATATGCGATTTTTAAACCGGATTTAGTTTTTTATTTAGCAGGAATTGATGTTTTAGAGGATGATCACTTTGGGCGAATAAATCTTAGTTTAGATGGATTAAAACGACGTGATGAAATAGTGATAAACTTCTGCTTTGAACATCATCTTCCTGTTGTTTTATTGCTATCGGGTGGTTATGCACCAACATTACAACAAACCGTGATTGCACATGCACAGCAATTTATAGTAGCTTCGCAGCTACAACAAGCTCGTGCAACCCCTAAACCCGTATGATTTTGATGAACGAATATTAGCCCTTCAACATTACTTATGTATCTTTAGTTAACTAATTGGAAATAAAGTTATCGTGAATCATCAACGTATCTGCATCTTAGGTTCAACAGGCTCGATTGGGACTCAAACCTTGGAAATCATTCGTCGAAATCCCGAAAAATTAAGCGTTTATAGCCTTTCTGCTTACAGAAATTGGAAGACATTAGCCGCTCAAATTCAGGAGTTTAAACCTAAAAAAGCACTTATTCGCGATGCAGAAGCCTACATTAAATTAAAAAAAGCAGTTGGACTAACCACAACAGAATTGATCTGCGGATTTGAGCATTGCGTAGATTTAGTTATTGACGACAACGTTGATGTTGTATTAAATGCGCTAGTAGGTGCATCAGGTTTTATTCCAACGTATAAAGCAATTCAACATGGAAAGAAAGTTGCACTTGCCAATAAAGAAAGTTTAGTTGCAGGTGGGGAAATCATTACACACCTTTTAGATGAAGTAAATGGAGTGCTATTACCGGTTGATTCAGAACATAGTGCCATTTTTCAGTCCTTACAAGGTGAGCCTTACCATAAAATTGAAAAATTGATATTAACAGCTAGTGGGGGGCCATTCAGAGATCTACCAATGGATAGATTTTCTGAAATAACTGTTGAGCAAGCGCTAAAGCATCCCAACTGGGATATGGGAGCCAAAATTACGATTGATTCTTCTACCATGATGAATAAAGGCTTAGAACTCATTGAGGCTCAATGGTTATTCAGGATAGAACCTGAAAAAGTAGATGCTGTCATTCATCCACAGAGTATGATTCATTCCATGGTTACCTTTGTGGATGGATCTACAAAAGCGCAATTAGGTCCGCCCGACATGATGGTTCCTATTCAATACGCACTCAGTTATCCTGGTCGTTGGGAGTCTGATTTTCCGAGAGTGGATTGGACAAAAACGCAACAATGGGAGTTTCGTCCGGTTGATTACTATCGTTATCCTTGTTTAAAACTGGCAAAAGAAGCGATGCATGCAGGAGGATACGCTCCCACTGTGTTAAATGCTTCCAACGAAATAGCCGTTGAACGGTTTTTAAACAGGGAGATTCCTTATATTCATATTTCAAAAATCGTTGAAAAAAGCCTT